>JAUWPO010000010.1 GCA_030611505.1 Chloroflexota bacterium | reverse complement strand
TTTAATTACAAAGAGGGAAAGTGTCCCAAAATTACCCGTTTGGTTTGAAACCCAACTTGACCCCAGGGGCAGCTGTAGCTGAAACCGGTGAGGGGGCTTGGCGGCTAGAAATCCCGGCGGGAGCGGAAAGGCGCTACCGCCTGGCGCAGTTGGACGATTACAGTTCCCTGACGCGGCGGTCATTTCCGTGGGTGGCTCCAGTGAATTTTGAATTGCGAGCGCGCGCATCTGCTGGGGTGATTCCTGGGACGTGGGGTTTTGGTTTGTGGAACGATCCGTTTGCGATGGGTGTATTGACAGGTGTCCGGGGGTTCAGGCTGCCAATGCTGCCAAACGCTGCTTGGTTCTTTTTTGCTTCAGCGCCGAACTACCTCTCGCTGCGAGATGATCTGCCGGCGCAGGGATGGTTGGCGGCGACATTTTGTTCACCTGACCGGATTTATCCTTTACTTGCCTTGGGGGCTCCAGCAATAACACTGCTCGTTTTCCCACCGGCTGCCAGGCTGCTTCGCAGACTTGCCAGCCGGATTATCAAGCAGGATATGGTTTCAATAAACGTTCAGACTACAGATTGGCACACTTACAGTATAGATTGGCAAGTCGAAGAGGTTAGCTTCCGGCTGGATGGAGAGCCGGCATTTAAAACCAGCGTTGTGCCTAAAGCTCCTTTGGGACTTGTGTTGTGGATAGACAACCAGTATGCCGCTTTTCCTCCTACAGGTCGAATACGATATGGGATGCTGGCGAATACTAAACCAGCATGGATAGAAATAACCGATCTAACTGTAAACAAATAATCCCAAGGTTTGATAGGCAAAGGATCGCTGTGCTTGACAAGCATAATACAAGTGAAGTAAAATGGGGGCGTACAGGTTGACAGGACCTGGTCTTGCGGGCATAGTTCAGCTGGTAGAACGCCTCCTTGCCAAGGAGAAGGTCACGAGTTCGAATCTCGTTGCCCGCTCTATGTATTGCTGATTGTCGATTGCTGATTGACCAAGGCCAATCAGCATTCTTTAATCCCAATCGCAACCAGCAATCAGTAAATTAAAAGGCGACGTAGCCAAGTGGTAAGGCAAGGGTCTGCAAAACCCCGAGCACGGGTTCGAATCCCGTCGTCGCCTCTTTGTATGTTAATCCACTCCGCTTCTCAATTAATCACAATCGCTGGCGGTCCACAGCGCGGACAAGAGCTTGGCAACCTAGGCATCATCCCTGGTGGAGCTGTGCTTATCCAGGATGGAGAAATCGCTGCTGTTGGCTCCAGCAGTGAGCTTCGCAGCATTTATCCGGATGAACCGCAACTGGATGCCGGTGGTCAAGTCGTGTTACCCGGCTTTGTAGACCCCCATACGCATGCCATATGGGCCGGAGACCGGGCTGCTGAATTCGAGATGCGCCTGCAGGGTAAGAGCTACCTGGAGATATTGAAGGAAGGCGGTGGCATCCTTTCCACTGTGCGCGCCACCCGTACGGCTTCCCTGGAGAAATTGATCTCAGAGACGCGGCCGCGTCTGTGGAGCATGTTCAAACACGGCACGACGACCGCTGAGATCAAGACCGGTTATGGTCTGCGCACGGTGACCGAGCTGCGTATGCTGCAGGCTCTATTAGCGCTGGATAAAGAGGGACCGCTTGAAATCGTCCCAACTTTCCTGGGCGCACATGCCATCCCGCCGGAATACAAAGATCGCTCGGATGAATATACGGAACTCCTGTGCAACACGATGATCCCCATCCTGCATGAATGGTGGTCGCAGCGGGCTTTGGGTTACGAGCTGCCTTTCGTAGATGTGTTCTGTGAGACGGGCGCTTTCAGCCTGGAGCAGTCGCGTGCTATTCTCGGCAAAGCGCGCGAATTGGGTTTTCCGCTTAAGATCCATGCGGATGAATTCGACAACCTTGGAGGGACCAGCCTAGCGATTGAACTGGGCGCAGCATCTGCTGATCACCTTGTAGCGACCTCACGGGAAGACATAGATTCGATAGCACAAAGCGACACAGTGGCTGTTGCACTGCCGTGCACGCCGTTCGGCTTAGCTGAAGAGCATTACACACCTGCCAGAGAGATCCTGGCCGCGGGTGGAACCCTAGCCATCGCTACGGACCTGAATCCAGGTACAGCCTGGTGCGAGAGCATGCAGTTTGTGCTCGCTCTGGCTTGCCGATATCTACGTTTAACACCAGCCCAGGCGATTAGCGCGGGGACGATCAATTCGGCGGCAGCTATCGGGCGCGCGGATAGAATAGGTTCTTTGGAAGTGGGCAAACAAGCCGATTTGCTAATATTGTCCATTGCGGATTACCGTCACCTGGGCTACCGGTTTGGCACCAACCTGGTACAAACTGTGATTAAGAAAGGACAGGTCTACCCCAATTGATTTGGATATTTGAATCCAAGGTCTGATCTATTAATCTTATCTTGATTATGTCACTTATTGCATTTCGCAACTCCTAACCCGGACGAGCCGGAACCAAAAAGGATAAAAATGAAAGAGAGAAAGTCGCTCAATAGGACGGGCAAAAAGCACCCTACACAAGTCGGTAACGAGATCAGCCAAGGGCTGTCTCAGACTAGAAAACGGGGAAGGCATCGCTTCCACACATGGCAACTTTCTCTCCTCAATATTGTAGCACGAAGTTGGAATACATCTTTTCAACTCACCCATTTTCGGGTACATTGCACCCATCTAACCTCTGGAACTGATGGAGTTGGCAATGGCGACCGAACTGCTTACCGAAAAGTATGCCGATGATTTACATGGGGTACTGAATTGCTATGACCGGGTCATCATCACAGGACATGTGCAACGGTGGTGCTACGCTCAAGGGATGACCAGCTATCTGTACCAGCACGAGATTCGCATTTTCGATTACACCACGTTTGCGCAACCCTTGAGAGGACGTGTTCGGGAGAATGCAGAAGCCATTGCCAAAGAAACGGGTGTGGAAATCGAGTTTATTCGGAGATCAAAGCACTTTCGCAAGGAAAAGCGCATCAAAAGGGTGTTGCAGGAACGTGGAGACCATCCTGGATTGGTACACATTTTCTCAGCCATGGAAAGCTGTCCTGCGTACGTACCCTGGCATGATAAACCAACCGGCAAAACCTATGTCAAAGCCACCTCCAGCAAGTGTTTGCACTACTATTTCTACTTCATTGACGAAGATTTGGGGCTGTGCTATTTGCGAGTCCCCACCTGGGCTCCTTTTCGCTTGCAGTTCTACTTCAACGGGCACAACTGGTTGGCGAGCCAATTGAAACAGAATGAGATTGGCTTCGAATTGCAGGACAATGCCTTTCTCGAGATTGACGATTTTGAGGTTGCCAACCAATTAGCCGCTCAACTCGATATCGAGCAACTCCATGCCAAATTGGATAACTTTGCCCGGCAGTACTGTCCGGTGATCCATGACTTGAACTTGCGGTGCAACTGGAGCATCATGCAAGCTGAGTACGCAACCGATTTGGTCTTCAAGCGTCAGAGCACTGTGCAAGCTTTCTACCCTCGTCTCCTGGAAACCCTTATTCAGGCGGTCAAACCCGTCGACATTGCCACTTTTTTAGGACGAAAACTGCATGGCAACTACCAAGGAGAGATGGGCAATCGCTTCAATATGCGCTGGCTGGGCCGTCGCATTCGACACCAGATGGGACCCGTTGTGATCAAAATGTATGACAAGTTCAACATCGTCCTGCGCATTGAAACTACCGTCAACCAGGTCTCTTTCTTCAAGCAGTACCGTCAGGTCAATCATCGGGATGGTTCTACCTCCATGCGATGGGCTCCCATGAAGAAAACCATCTACAGCCTGTCCCCTCTGCAGGAAACTTCGCTGGCTGCCAATCAACGCTATCTTAAGTTCATCTCCGAGATCGATACCCCAGAAGTCGGCGCCGAGAAATTCCACCGCTTGACTGAAACCAAAGAAGTGAACTACCACCGCCACAAGGGCTTCAATCTCTTCTCTGAAGAAGACGCCTCCTTATTTCGTACCTTGCTACGGGGTGAGTTCTTTATCAGCGGTTTCACCAACAAGGACTTGCGCCAACTCCTGCCCAACAAGAACTCGGGACAAATCACTCGCTTGCTCAAACGCTTGCGTGTCCATGGTTTGATCAAGAGGGTCGGCAAAACTTACAAATACTATCTCACTGAGTTCGGCCGTCAGGTGGTCGTGATGGCTTTGAAACTACGTGAGATGGTGGTCATCCCTGAGTTGGCCCGTGCATATCCGGTTCAGGCCTGATCTTCTTGTTTTTTGTGCAAACTTTTTACTGTTAAGGTACTAACTCGCAACTCGCTCTCATGCCCACAATTGAAGACGCTCGTTCTTGGTATCCATCCATTGATCCCGTACACGGGTTCGACCATGTCCTGCGGGTTTACCACCTCGCCGAAAGTTTAGCCCAGGCGGAGGGCGCCGATTTGGAAATTGTACGCGCCGCAGTACTGCTGCATGACGCAGCCAGGGGAGTCGAGCCGGTTGCCAATGACCAGTCGCGCAGCGACCATCACACTGTCTCGGCAGATTTTGCCCAAAAAGTATTGGATGCTGAGGGATGGGCGTCAGATCGAATTAAAGCAGTTCAACACTGCATCCGAGCACACCGATTCCGAGACGATTCTGAACGACCTGAAACCCGGGAGGCAATGGTCGTGTTTGATGCTGACAAGCTGGATGCCATCGGTGCCATTGGCGTAGCGCGCGCAGTCGCTTACGCTGCGCAAAACGGTCAACCAGCTTTTGCACGACCTTCAGATCGCTTTCTTGAAACTGGGGAAAGGGAAACAGGAGAACCGCACAGCGCCTATCACGAGAACCTTTATAAACTCACCAGGTTATTAGAGCTCATGTATACTGCTTCTGGGCGGGCGATCGCTGAGGAGCGGCACCGTTATATGGTGGCGTTCTTTGAGAGGTTAATTTCGGAAGAGAGCGGGGATAAATAGCATTACACGTGGGACTTGTCGACTTGAGGACTATTTGCGTAATATTTGCTCAATATCTGCCAGGTCAACACGCGAGGTCAAATCTAGACTGAGGGGTGTCACCGATATGCAGCGTTTTACCCTGAGAGCGTAAACGTCAGAATCGATCGCATCTTTTGCGGGATCGCCACCTAAAGTGTACCCCATCGTTGCGGGGACATCCCATGAGGAGCGCTCAGGAATTATGGGTTCGAAATACTGGATGCGCGATAAACGAGTGACCACCCATGGCGTCTTGGATGTGGCGTCGCAAGGTACATCGACTTTTACCACGTCTACATCAGGGGGAAAGTGTTTGTCCAGCAATAGGCGACCGAAGTAAACGGCAAAATGAGCCGCAGTGGAGAAATTTACTTCCTCCGAATAGGAAAGATGGTGGTGCATCTCGGTTTCGAGTGAAATAGCAATCGAAGGTATTCCCATTGTAGCCGCTTCCAGGGCTGCTCCGACTGTACCTGATGCTGTGATACCGGTGCCGAGATTTTCACCGTAGTTGATCCCTGACACTACCAGGTCCGGGGGCTTGGTCAGGATTTCCAGTACGGCGTGCAAAACAGTCTGGGCAGGGGATCCGCCAACGGCGTAAACCCGCCACTGCTTACCGTTGACGGTCATGTCGTGCACCTGGATAGTGCCGTCGAAAGTGCGCGGGAAACTGCGTCCCATCCCGGATAGCTGATCCTGAGGGGCGACCACATGCACAAAGCCGATCTCGGAGAGTGCGCTCGCAGCAGCCCACAGTCCGGGCGATTTTATGCCGTCATCATTTGTCAGTAGAATCTGTGGTCCTTCCATTTTTATCCTGTAATTGTAAGTTATTTCGTGAAATAATAATTCGACCCCTTACTGGTCGGTGTGATCCAGATAAGGGGTTCAAGGGAAAATAAAGGCGCCCCCGGCGTGATTCGAACACGCGACCCCTTGCTCCGCAAGCAAGTGCTCTGATCCACTGAGCTACGAGGGCAAATAGTGCTGCTGATCAGGTGAAACATATTTTACCACTGTCCAATTATTAATCAAGGAACGCGCTCATGGTATTCGTAATTGGACTACCGGGATGCGTATCTTAGGGGATTAATTTAGCGCCTCCACAATGGTCTGGACGTTGTAACGCATATAGTCGATGTAGCTACCAGCATCACCGCCTGGTTCTGTTAATGAACCGCTGTAAATGAACACCAGGTTTGTACCAGTGTCTTCGGCAACACGAGTGGCAAGGCTGGGATTAACGGTGTTTCCGACAAAAACCGCTTTCACCCCCAATTCCTTAACAGCGTCCTCCAATTCCGCAAGCTCGCTCGCAGAAGGCTCGGCTAAAGTGCTGTAGCTGGGTATAACCGCGCCGACCTGCTCAAAACCGTATTGATCAGCAAAATAGCCTAAGAGATTATGGTCACTGACGATTTTGCGATTTGCTTCTGGGACATGGGCGACTTGTTCACGTATCCAGGTGTCCAACTCTTTGAGCGAGCTCTCGTATTTCTCGGAGTTGACCTGGTAGTATTCGGCGTCCTGTGGGTCCAGTTCGCTGAGTGTGTCCCTTATGTTATGAATCCAAATCATCACGTTGTTGGGGTCGACCCAGGTGTGCGGATCGCCACCCACTTGGTCGTCATCTTCGATGTAGGTTGTACCTTCTTGTGACGGTTGGCTTTCAAGCCGCCGCAGCTCGATTCCCCGTGAGACATACACCACTTTGTTTTGTGCGCCGGCGCTTTCGATCAAGTTGTCGAGGAATTCTTCAAGACCGGCACCGTTGGCGAAGATTACGTCTGCATCCAAGATCTTGGTCATGTCTTGGGGAGTGGGTTCGAATCCGTGTGGGTCGGAGCCTAAAGGCAGCAGGGTGGTTGTTTCGATTTCCTCACCACCAACCAGGCTGACCACATTGCTTACGATAGAGGTAGTCGCAAGGACTTTGAGTTTTCCTGCATGCTCGATTTCTTTATCAGGGGATTGGGTTTCTTCGGAGGTTGAGGCAACTGGTGATTTGCAGGTGACCAACACAATAATGACGGTTAAACACCAGGCAAGGATAATGGTTTTCTTGGTGAACATTCTGACTTCTCCAATAATGTGAAAATGAAAATCAATTTCATTTAGCAAGGCGATTATAGAATGCTTCTAGACACATGTCAACCTTCGGATAAAATTTAAGGGATTGGTTTATAACCATAGTAGGAGGTTTTTATATGCAAACATGCCACCTGTTCTCGGATGGCATCCTGGATTATCACGAGAGAACCAAACATCATTTTAATCGCAATGCCCGCTCATTGGGATATTTGGATTGGGATACGCAGCCGAACCCATTTCGCTTTTACGAGGGCTGCGAATCGAGATCACTGCCCCTACTCGAAGGTGACCCGCTGGCAGGTCATATGGATTTGTATAAAAGAGCAAATAACGCCCCAAAGCAATTCGCGTTGGGACCAATCGCCGCCTTTCTGGAGTTGAGCCTGGGTCTATCTGCCTGGAAAGGGATCGAAGGTTCAAAATGGGCCTTGCGGATGAACCCATCCAGCGGTAATCTCCATCCAACCGAAGCCCATCTGATTCTCCCAGAGATGGTTCCTATACCAGCGGGGGTGTATCATTATGATCCATACCACCATGCACTGGAACTGAGAGCTACAACTCCCGAAGGGATGTGGTCTGCCTTTTTGGTACACTTCCAGACGGGCGGGTTCATAATTGGGCTGTCTAGTATTTTCTGGCGTGAATCCTGGAAGTATGGGGAGCGTGCGTATCGCTACTGCAACCTCGACGCTGGACATGCTCTGGCTTGCTTGAGTTTTGCGGCTAATCTGCAGGGCTGGAAAGTGGTTCACTTGAACGCACTTTCAACTGCGGATTTGGAGACCATATTGGGATTCGACCGCACAACATGGCCGGGGCTTGAAGCAGAACACCCAGACCTACTATGCATGGTATTTCCAAACAACATATCCAACCGTGATGTCCCGCGGGGGCTTTCATCCGAGATGCTCAACATTTTCAGCGAATTGTCTTTTGAGGGTGTTCCGAACCGGTTGAGCAGCGATCATGTAGATTGGGAAACCATTTATGAGACTGCGGAAAAGACCCGTAAGCCAAGAACCCCTGGTAACATGCATGATTACGGCACTCCACCGTTTTATGAGGCACCACAATCGCAATTCTCGGCTGCCCAAATCATCCGCAAGCGTCGCAGTGGAGCAAGTTTCGATCCCCGAGCGCAGACTCTCAGCATGGAGCATTTCCTGGCCACATTAGATAAAACTCGTCCGCGGGATGGCGGTGCTCCATTTGATTTGGAACTGGGTGAAACGAACATAAACCTGCTCATCTTCATCCACAGTGTGGAAGGGCTGATACCAGGGCTTTATTTCTTTTTGCGAAATGAAGCGGACGGCGGTGAAATCAAGCGCGCTGCACGGTCTGAATTCATCTGGGAACAGATTGATGGTAGCTTGCCGCTGTATTTACTGGCAGAAGGTGATGTAAGACAAGACGCGATCAGGGTGAGCTGCCATCAGGAAATCGCAGGACAAGGAGCGTTTTCTATTGGCATGATCGCCAGGTTCCGAGAGATAGTCACGCAAACTCCTTACCGTTACCCGTGCCTCTTTTGGGAAGCAGGCATGGTCGGACAGGTTCTGTACTTGGAGGCCGAAGCATACGGGCTCAGCGGGACCGGAATCGGCTGCTTTTTTGATGATCCGGTTCATGAAATTATGGGTTTAACCGAGGACTGCTTTCAGAGTTTGTATCACTTCACGGTTGGCAGGGCCATGAGGGACTCGCGCCTGGAGACGTATCCGCCCTATCACCATTTAGAAGAAAGATAAAATCCCATATTCATTACATGGGAGAAGTAGTTCAAATCTGTATCCGAATTGGCAAGAGATTAACCTTTGTAAGGAATCAAACCTCCGTTAACGTCGATCAGGTGGTCATGGTCAATCATAACGTGCGCTGATCTCGCCTTCGCGACGAGTGATCCCAGGGCTTGGAGTACCTCGTTGTAATCGGATTCGCCTTGCTTGTACCCTCGCTTGGTTTGATTCCACTCGCGGTTCATTTCATCGAGTAATTCTTTGATGCCTTCCTTGGCGAGTGGTTTGTCGCGATACATCTTCCTCAAGCCCAGCCAGATTTTTGCCAATTCATCAAATTCTGCTTCGAGACCCGCGATTTGCGCCTGTTCATGGGCAGCCCGTTCGGTCTCCTGGCGCAGTGTGGTCTCCAGTCTTTGGTATTTGGCGGACAGGTTGCCCAGTTGTGCGACGGTTGATATCGCTCTGGAGGGCTCTTTTTTCAAAATACCCCAATTTTTTTCAATCAAGTCTAATTCTTGACGAGCAGGGGTAAGCGATACAGAAGTAGGCGGCCACTTTTGCTTTCCGCGCAGTAATTCGTTGAGTTTCTTGTATTGATCCTTAGCTTTTTGCCGGTTTTGGTTTGCTTCATTGAAGGTTTCGATGACAGGTTTTTCGACGTCCTCCAGCGCACGGATAGTAGCGGAACATGTTTGCCAGGTATCGCTGCGGCGCTTTAGTTCAGCCGGCAGATCTTTGAGGGGCAGTGAGACTTTATCGGCATCCTCCTCGTGGGAAGAGACCTGTCCGGATGAAATCAATTGACGGGCACTCTCGACTGCATTTTCTTCGAGGAAGGCGATGGAGTCGAGCGTATTTAGCGACTCGGAGATGAGATTTGTCTTAGTTTCTATATCCGTGTCGATCTCTTCCAGCCAATGGTTGCCGGTGTGTTCAATTCTGGCGGTTAATGTTTCGACTCGTTTAGCTTTTTTATCAACAAAGCCGTGCTTCCTGTCTTTAAGACCATCATCCAGTTTTTTGAGATCTTTTTGAAGGCGATCATATTCCTTTGCGGCGATTTTGGATAAATGAGTGTTGCTTTTAATTACATACTTGATCTGGTAGAGTGCGGTTTGAGCCTCCAGCAGTTGTTCTTGGCTTGATTTTTCTTTCTTTTGGATGACTTCCAGGCGATCCCGAACTCTCTCTACTCTAGCACGCATCTTTTCGTATGAAGTTGCCAGGGAGCGCGTATTTTTCAAAAGAGCAGTGATATCAGTTTCTTCTACTGGCGCCAGCACGCTGTCTGGTACCAAACGTAAAATTTCTTTCTCTAACTCCACCAGATCAGGAGGCAGGCTTGATACTGCCTCACCACGCTCCCAGTTCTCGGGAGAGAATTGCTGTGTTCGTTCAGCTATTTGCTGGGCGTATCCCAGCCATTCGTCCACTTGTTGGAATTCCGGGGTCGCAAAAATTGCCATCAACTCGGAGTGCTGTGACTCGATTTGCTGTCTGTATCGTGTCAGTGTTTTCAGTTCAGCGTTCAATCTGGCAGCCTGAGCAAGATCCCCTTCGACCTGTTTGGGGTCGCGCGTTTTATTCATCAAACCGACTTTTGCTGCCCGTATATTAATTCCTGAGAGGGTATCAATGCTCGTCCCCCAGGCGATTGGATAAACTGGGGCGGTTCCAAGAGTTGTAAAGTGTTGCGATTCGCGTTTCAAACTCGTGGATAGTTTAAGAATGGCGCTTGATAAGTATTCAAACCCGCGTCGCAGCTTGGTAAGCTGGTCATCCATGTCCAACGCAGTCTGGTTGAGGCGCGATGCTTCTCCTGCTACTTGATCCATTTTCTCAACTTCAAGCCTGGAAATGATCGCGTTAAGGTTTTGGGATACGACCTTGATTTGGTCGAATTGGGTCTTGTTTGAAGAGAGCATAAGTTCAGCGGGCATACTTTTTAGAGTGCCTTCAACAACGGAAACCGTCCCCCGCATTAGCAACACTTTCTCCACCACATTAGAATATTGGTTCTCCCAGCTCTGTGCCTGGGTGAGCATTTCTTCCAGCTTCGGCTGCGTATCACTTAGAATGGCGTAGGCTTTGATGATCGTCTCTTTGTCAGTCCGTTCATGGACAGTCTTTTGGTCTGCACTTATGAGGTAATTCGGGATTTGGGCTAATGCGGAATGACAGCTCTCTACCTCCCGGATAGCTGTTTCCAATGCATCGCCCTGCAAATTCTTGGCACGCAACGAATCTAATATGGTGAATAGTTGTAACTGTAGCTGGTTCACATCCCTGGACTGGAGGGCGATCTGCCATTCAAGCTTACGAAATGCCTGCTTAAAATCCATTGCTGAATCCAGCGAGGTCCCCACTGCAGCCAGATTATTGTCCAAACTGGCAACATCCTGTCGTGATAGATACCAAAAATACGGGGCGTGGAGCGCCCTACGCCAGCGCTTGGTATCCCTTTGACGTGTTTTTTCATTAAGGTATGCGTATTGCCGCAGCAGGTCCTGGATTTGAGAGTTGGTTATTTCCAATTGAGTCGCTAAAGACGCAGCCTGAACTCCATATGGTTCAGGATCGTCCGTAGAATAGACCTGGGTTTCGAAGGTTAAAAGCCGGTGTTCGCTCTGCAAACGCCTGATTTCCCGACGCGCTTTTTTAATATCTCTTTCCGTCTTGTGCTGCCAGTAGAGTACCAATAAGAAAAGAACCCCGATTACAACAAGTATAAAGATCGAGACAAGCAGAAGACCTGTTAAAAGCAAGGAGGTTTCATCGATTCCCATATTCATTTCTCGTCTACAGAGCGGCGTTCCTGTTAAATAAAGGTTGCAAGAATGGGGCTAAGTTTTGCTTGAAACTATACGACAAACAGTAGGAAATACCTGATGTTGTGGAAAATTGCTCTAGGTTTCCCAGGGGGGTGTGCCGCTGCCTCCAGCACCCAGCATCGAAGCATGGATGGTTTCGCCCAGTTCGGGAAGCACGTCACCTACTGCGGCTAGCAAGCCGAAGCATCCGGTGAGCATCATGTCACCAAACGGCACTGCAAAGTAAGGGTACAGCGAAGAGCCTCTCAACAGGCTGCGTCTTGGACCGGTAACGACCACTCCAAATGATCCATCACAAGGGTCGGTGGAGTCGAATAACGTCAGCGGATCATGGTTATAGATCAACGCCCCGTGTCCATGATCGGTAAACACATCGCCATGCGTTAAAGTTCCGTCTGCCAGCGCCATCAGCAGTGAATCTAATTTAGGTAAATCCAATAGTCCGGTGTGATGTTCAAAAACGCCTTCAATACCCGAAGGTCCTAGACGGAAGGCTAAGGTGTGAAAATTGCCCACGTTAACAATCAATACGCGCTTCCGTGAACCAACCTGAGGATCGAAGGTCGCCCCTAATACCGCAGCCGGAGCGGTGTCCATTACCACCAGTGGTGTGCTTGTGAGAAGGGAGTCCTGTGTCCCTCTAGCGGATTGTGCGACTGCCTCCAGGCGCGTCATGATGGGGGGAATGTTCTCCGCTCGATAGGCAAAAGCGCTGAGGCGGTTCTCGGCGTGAATGCGTTCATCTATATAAGCGAAGCGGAACTGGCGATCCGAACAGCCCGCTGGGGCGTTCCCGTGATCGAAAACAGCCACGGCGACTGCAGCCAGATCCTCAAGGGAAGCACCAAACTGCCCCAGAGCCCTAGAAACGGCGTTGAAATCAAAATCGAGCAGTTCCAAGCGCCGCACAGAATCGGGCAATTCTTCGGCTTCATCCTCACTGATTACTTGAATACCCATGCTCTTAACGACTTCAAGTTCATCATTGAATGAGCGCGCCGCGTCTGGAGTGGCAAAAACTGTCAGCCCGGCACGGATGTGATCCTCTGCCGCCCACTGGCTGGGACCGCCGCCCATCGTTACGCCTGTCAAAAGCACCGCGTCGCCAGCGCGGGTCGCTTCCCGTAGATGGCGGTGTACGATCATAGTTGGAGAGGGCACCACCAGCTTAAAACCATTTTCTAAATCAAAGCGCGAATCATACAGGAAGATGTCCTGGGTGCCGGTACCTACATCAATTGTGAGAATTTGCATAGTTGTTAAGAGATAGGTGATGAGGGGTTAGGGGTTAAGGATTGGATTCAAGTCTACCATAGTTAATTGTGTGTTTTTCGTTAAAATCGATTATATAATTCTCTTTGAAAAGGACAGAACTGAGTTCGTATGAGCCAGTTAATAATCGAGTATACTCTTAACTCAATTTGAAACTTGCTGCTTGCTATTAGCAACCTGTCATATGCAATTTGTGTATTTGTGCGAGGTCCATAATGACCCTCGAAGCTAAAAAAAAGCGTTGGGAGGAGGGGACTTTAAATCCTGCTTTGAAGCGCAATCGTGAGCGAAAACCAGAATTTCACACCACATCCGGCATTGCAATACCGCGTGTGCTGGTTCCCGATGAGGTGCGGTTGGATTACGAGTCGCAGGTGGGATTTCCTGGTGAGTATCCATATACACGCGGGGTGCAGCCAACTATGTACCGCGGACGCATATGGACGATGAGACAATATGCCGGTTACGCATCGGCTGAGGAGTCGAACCGGCGCTATCGCTATCTTCTGGAGCAGGGACAGACCGGACTCTCGGTAGCTTTTGATCTGCCCACCCAAATCGGCTACGATGCCGATGATCCACTCGCAATGGGGGAAGTCGGAAAAGTGGGTGTTTCAATCTCTTCAATTGAGGACATGGAGACCCTCTTCGAGGGCATCCCGCTGGATAAGGTTTCGACCAGTATGACGATCAACGCTCCAGCTGCAATCTTACTGGCGATGTATATTGGCGTTGCCAAGCGCCAGGGCATAGAAGTGGATAAGCTGCGCGGAACCATCCAGAATGACATTTTGAAAGAGTACATCGCCCGCGGCACGTATATTTTCCCTCCCGAGCCTTCAATGCGCCTGATCACGGATGTGTTCAGTTACTGTCATAGCGGCGTCCCGAGCTGGAATACGATCAGCATCTCCGGATATCACATTCGGGAGGCCGGTTCAACAGCTGTGCAGGAAGTAGCTTTCACCCTGGCAAACGGCATCGCGTACGTACAAGCAGCGATTGATACGGGGTTGGATGTGGACAGCTTCGCCAGAAAATTGTCGTTCTTTTTCAATGCGCACAACAATTTCTTGGAGGAAATCGCCAAGTTCCGCGCCGCCAGACGCATGTGGGCGGAGATCATGCGCTACCGCTTTGGAGCTCGGGATTCACGCTCGTGGAGACTGCGATTTCATACCCAGACTGCTGGCTCCACCCTGACCGCCCAACAGCCTGAGAATAACGTGGTGCGAGTTGCGCTGCAAGCTCTGGCAGCAGTGCTGGGTGGGACGCAGTCTCTGCATACCAACAGCAAAGACGAGGCATTGTGGCTGCCGACTGAAGATTCGGTTCGGGTAGCTTTGCGTACCCAACAGATTATCGCTCACGAATCCGGCGCGGCGGACACAATTGATCCCCTGGCTGGGTCGTATCTCATCGAATACCTGACGGACGAAATCCAGCGCCGGGCAGGGGTTTATATCGAACAAATTGATGCCTTAGGAGGCGCGCTGGCGGCGATCGATCGAGGATTCGTTCAGAATGAGATCCAGAGTGCAGCCTACGATTTCCAGCAGGCTGTTGAGAACGGTGACGAAATCCTGGTAGGTGTGAATGCTTTCCAGGTGGATGAGGAAATCGAGCTGGAACAGTTAAAGGTCGATCTGACGGTAGAAGCGTCACAGCGAGCCAGGTTGGAGGCGCTGCGCGCTGGCAGGGATGCAGGTCGGGTGGGCGAGCTGTTGGGTCACCTGGAAACCAATGCCCGTACAAAAGAGAATTTGATGCCAGTTTTTATTGAGTGCGTGGAAAATGGCATCACTTTGGGTGAAATTTGCGGATTGCTGCGCGGCTTGTGGGGCGAATATGAACCCCCAACCGGGATATGATCATTTTGTGTTTTTGAGTTATATGGATGGTGACAAGTGAGTGTGACTGAAAGTTTGTGCCATTTTTATGTTTTAGGAGTTGTTGAATGCTAAAGGTTAAGCGAATTGACCACATTGCGATATTGGTGGAGGACCTGGATGAGGCGCTTTCCTTCTGGAGCGACACTTTGGGGGTGGAACTTACGTTCGTTGAAGACCTGCCAGAGGAACATGCGAAGGTCGCATTTCTACCGGTGGGTGAAAGTGAGGTCGAGCTGATCAAGCCGACCACTGAGGATAGTGGTTTGGCGAAATATCTGGCGAAGCATGGTCCAAGTTTACATCACATTTGCCTGGAAGTGGAGGATATCGAGGGGATGCTGGAGGGGTTAAAGGAGCAAAGTGTCCAGTTGATCAACAAAACTCCACTGACCGGCTCGAGAGGCGAGAGGTACGCATTTATTCATCCCAAGGGCGCCCACGGCGTTTTAGTAGAGCTTTACGAACTCCCCGAATAATCTTCAAGAAACACCGGTTTTTAGGCTAGAGTGCAGTTGCTGCCTGTGCTGAAGGACGGGGGTCGCAGACCCCCTCGGAGCAAGAACAGACATCCGAAGTTTTTGAAACTTCGGATGTCTGAAATCAATAGGTAGGAATCAATCTACTGCCAGGCAGCGGATGAGCACCTTGCGGCGGTGGCCGCGGGAGCGGTGTTCGAAGAGGTAAATACCCTGCCAGGTGCCCAGGTTGAGGCGACTGGCGTCAACCGGAATAGTCAGGCTGGTCTGGGTGAGCATGGCACGCATGTGGGAGGGGGAATCGTCGGCTCCTTCAAGCGTGTGCCGGTGCCAGGGCTGATTTTCTGGCGCCAGCTTCTCCATAAACACCTCCAGATCCATTTTGGCGCTCGGGTCGTAGCTTTCGCTGATCACCAGGGAGGCGCTGGTGTGCTGCACGTAAAGGTAGCACATGCCCTCCTGGACGTCCCATTCACGGATACGTGCTTCCACAGATTCCGTGAATGGGTAAAGACCCTTTCCGCGGGTTGAGATTTCGAGAGCGTCTTTAAACCAGTTCATTCTTTCAAGTATTTGTTAAACCAGCGCAAGATGTGGTTGAGGCGTACAACACGCCGGTCGGTGCGACCCGAGCGTGATAGACCGTGGAACTCATCTGGAAAGCGCACCATCTCGCTGTCCACGCCCATTCGTTGGAGCGCCACGAAAGCCTGTTCGCCCTGTTCGATCGGGCAGCGCAGGTCGTTTTCGCTGTGTATCACCAGGGTTGGGGTTTTGACGCTTCCCATATACTTCATTGGCGACATGTCCCAATACTTCTGCAGGTCTTCAAATGGCGCCCCGGCTTCCAATTCCTGCTGGAAAACCCAGTTGTAATCGCTTGAGCCCCACATACTGATGATGTTGCTGACGCTGCGTTGTGCGACAGCCGCTTTGAAGCGTTCGGTGTGCCCGATAATCCACAGAGTCATGTAGCCACCGTAACTGCCGCCCGTGACGCCCATACGCTGCGAGTCTATGTAAGGCAGTCGGGAGATAAAATTTGTCCATGCCATGAGATCTTCATAATCGGCGCCTCCCCATGCCCCCCAGATGGCCTTGGCATGCTCTTCGCCATAACCGCGGCCGCCGCGCGGGTTGGAGAAGTGAACCACGTAACCCTGGGACGCCAGGTAGTAGAACTCGTGCATGAATAAGTAGCCGTATTGGACTAGCGGACCGCCGTGTATTTCGAGAATTGAAGGGTATTTTCTGGCAGGATCGAACCCAGGAGGTTTGAGCACCCAACCTTGGATGTCATTGCCATCCGGATCTTTGATCCAGATGGTCTCCACATCTCCCAGGTCCATACGGCGCAGCAAATTACGGTTGATCTTGGTCAAAGGTCGCGATTTTTTGCTGCTTTTGTCCAGAAGGTAAACCTGCCCCGGGTCGTCCATCTGCCCGTAGAAATATGCTATGTATTTTTGTTCTTTATCGAAGCTGAAACTGCCCACAACACCGCCCTCATCGATCATGGTGTCCAGGTTCTCACCATCAAGGGATATCGATTTGAGCAGCGTGCTGCCGTGGTGAACGACTGGGAAGTAGAGCGTATGGCTGTCATCTGACCAGGTAGGCGGCATCATTTCGGGTGCACCAATATCATTGATCGTCGATGGGGAAACGTGCAGGTCATACTTTTCCGTTAGGTTGCGGGGTGGTTCAGAGCTGTCGAAAGGTACGACCCACAAACCGTTGTTCTTGTACCACAGCCCTTCCCCTTCCATCCCGTAGTAAGCGATCCATTTGCCATCCGGGGAAAAGTTAGGCATAGACTTTCCACCGGTGGGTGTCTCAATCTTCCTGATATCGCCTCCCGCGGCTGGCATAACGAAAAGGTCCACCGCATCTATATCAAAATCGGGGTTTACGCTGCGGTTGGACATAAAGGCAAGCCACTCCCCATCTAGTGACCAGGTTGGATTCTGCTCGTCATAAACGGGGTGGTCGGTTAATTGCTTGGCTCTGCCGCTACGGGCGTCAACGTTCCAGAGGTGCAAACGCTCCTTGGGCAGATACCCGTAATCGTCGAGCTTATAGAAAACCCGTTTGTAATGGCGGGACACAACGCCCAATTTCTTCTTCTGCTCATCCTTCTGCGCCTCAACCTTTTCCGGATCCGTCTTGCGCACTGCGCATACGACGCGTCTTCCATCTGGAGACCAGACATACTCCGTAATCGTGCCTTCAATAGTGGTCAATGGGCGCGCTTCACCGCCGTCCACTGGGATGAGATAGATTTGGGGCGGTTTTTCTTTATCTCCCCGGTTCGATAAGAAGGCAATTCGGTTCCCGTCGGGTGACCAGCGAGGATGGGTGTCATTCTGGTCGCCAGATGTGAACTGGAGGGTGTTTCCAGTTTTTGTCGATACAAGCCACAGATTAGCATATTTCTCTTCTGTCTTTTGGTCAACTCGTTGGACTGTGTAGACCACATTGGTACCATTTGGTGATAATCGAACATCTGAGATGGTTCCAATTTTATACAAATCTTCAGCCGTGATGCTTCTCTTTTTGCCTGTTGGCATGTAAAGCTCTCCTTACTTTCTGATATTGATTCTGAACATCCTACCAAATGATTGTGGTTGAGATACAGCCGAATATTATAGCATGAGGCAGTCTACCGGAATTTGGAGAAGCGAAAAAAAACTATCCTTCTGGTGCGTTATCATACCGAATTGGTTCAATATCTCTGGGATGGCTCTGGGGTGAGTTTCCGAGATCACGTGGATAATAGAAAGTTTGACAAAGTTTCCCGGTTACGGGACCTGAATGGTGATATCCCTGGTATGTGCCCCAGAACTGCATCCAGCGGAACCACAAAATACTGCTCAGATTGGTCCATAGGACCCGTTTACGTACCGCGTGCCATATGTCGTTGAAGATGTTGGTAGAGACCAGGCGCAAAAATTCTGTCAAATTGAACCGCTCCTGTGGAAAGATACGCTTAAAACCGATGGCTTCACGCCGGTAGCGGTTATATACATCTCGAGGGGTTTCATTGTGAACGTGTATGACTTCTGCTTCGGAGATATAAGATATGGCGTAATCTTGATCTATAGCCCAGTGCGCCCATTCCAAGTCTTCCAGACCAGTCAAGGATTCATTATAAGCGTGCAGTTCCCACAGGCTGCGGCGGATGGCGGCATTGGCGTTGTTGCAAAATGGGTGAGCCTGGCGAGATTGTGATTGGTCAGGGAACCATTGAATGAATATCTGGTGTTCGGAGAATTTGGTAGTGGCATCACCGCGCTGTTTACCATAGGTCAACGCTACTTTAGGATCGTTAAATGGACTAAGCAGTTTTTCTAACCAATCATGATACACGGGATAGACATGGGCGCTGGCGATGACGATGAATTCTCCCTTTGCTTGGGCGATGCCGCGATTTAGAGAACGCCCAAAGGTGAATTCATTAGGCTGGATGTGCAGGATAATGACCGGGTAAGAAGCAGCAATTATTGTGGTTGCATCTGTAGAGCCCGAATCTACCAGGATAATCTCTAGGTCCTGGATGTTTTGCTGAACAATGCCATCCAGCAGACGACCGATGTGTTTCTCTTCGTTATATGAACGAATGACTATTGAATATTTCATGGTTCTCTCATTATAGTCATTTCAGTAAAGATACATAATAACAATGTTAATACCTTGTCGACTCCTGACCGATAAAGAATTATCTACCTTTTGTGCAAACTAATCATACCGCGGATTATCGAACATCCAACTGGATTAGACTGTTGGATGTCCACTGGGTCATTGTTATACCTGGCATTCTAATAATTTTCATTACACCAAAGCGAAGAATTTTACAAAGAGGTAAGAATTCGGGGCGTTGGAGCATCAATAAAGAAGACGAGCAACACAACTTATGTTCTCCTTCATTTCTTCTCCTTCAGAACTGGGCAGCTTTAAGACATTCAAGCTGCCCAGTTCGGTTAATAAAACCTTTATAAGAAAGCCGCTAATTTGGATTTCAGATGCCTAATTATGGTACTATTTGATACGATTAACTTGAAAGCAGGAGTTTATTTAGATGGCAAATGAGAACACAATTATGACGATAGCTAAAGTGATGATCGCGGCCGCATGGGCGGATGGCAATGTCAGCCCGGAGGAAATAAACAGCCTTAAAGATATTCTCTTCCAACTTCCGGATATCACCGCCAGCGATTGGTCGGAACTTGATATATACATCGAGACGCCGGTGGGTGAAGCGGAACGAATCCGTTTGGAAGAAGACCTGCTTGCGCAGCTCACAACACCGGAAGATAAAGCATTGGCTATAGCAGCCCTGGACGAAGTGGTCTCGGCTGATGGCCGCGTTTCGGATTCGGAGCGTGCGGTCCTGGAAGAGATCAAGCCCATGATCGAATCGGCGGATGTCGGCATCCTAAGTCCGTTATCCAGGTTGATGCGTGGCTCCCTAAATCGCCGTTCCCAGGAGGCGGTAAATGCTCCCAACCGCGAAGTTTATCTCGAGGACTTTACCCATAATAAAATTTTTTACCTCGTAAGCCGCCGGCTGGAATTGGAAAGCGAGGATATCAGCTTATCCGATCCGGTGCTCAGAAAGTTGAGCCTGGCTGGTGGGTTGATGGCACATGTGGCTTATGTCGACCAGGAGGTCACAGAGGCTGAATTTGACGCTATGGCGGACATTTTAGAGGCAAAGTGGGGCGCATCAACTGTAGAAGCCGCCCTGGTAGCAGAAGTGGCGGTATCCGAGACCAGCAAGGGTCTCGATATCTATCGAATATCACGCGAGTTTTTTGAGACCACAACCGCAGAACAGCGAGTTCGATTTTTGGATGTGCTCTTCGCGGTGGCAGATGGGGATGGGCGTGTTTCCTATGAAGAGACTGAAGAGATTCGCCTGATCGCCAAGATGCTGAAGCTAACCCACAGGCAGTTCATCGACGCCAAGCTCAAGATTCCATCCTAGCGGAGATCAATTTAAAGGGGGACCTTTAACGAGTTAATCCCGACATAGAAAAAAGAAAATGTTAAGGTTCTTGATTAGCACAAGAGCCTCCTCTCCCCGCGTTAACTGGTAAAATTCAGTAAATTCGCTGGAGGTTGGATCAGTATGGCTCGTAAAGAACTGGGACATATCGAATTACAGTGGACCTGCCCAAATTGTGGAGGGATTAACCCCGGACCAGACAGGGTCTGCAATACGTGCGGAGCGCCCCAGCCAGAGGATGTGAAGTTCGAACAGCCGGTGCGGCAGGAAATAATCACTGATAAAGAAGTGGAGACCAAAGCCGAGGCCGGCGCGGATATTCATTGTCCTTTCTGCGGGACGCGTAACCCGGCAGGAGCAAAGATATGTTCGCAGTGCGGTGGAGACCTGGTTGAAGGTAGGAAGCGTGAGACCGGGCATGTTGTAGGGGCGCACCAGACCGGACCGGCTGCCATGGTGCACTGCCCGCACTGCAATGCCGAGAACCCCGACACGGCTAAAGTATGTTCCCAATGCGGCGGCAGCATGCGGAGTGAAGAGGATATTGAGACCGCAGCGCCGGCTGCGGAGCCGTCAAGACCAAAAACCCGGGCGGGGGTTCCGATTGTGCTTATCCTCGTCTTGGTCCTTTTGTGTGGTGCTCTGGCCGTCTTTGCCTTTTTCGCCATGAGGACCGAAGAGGTGACGGGCACCGTAGAGGGGGTGAGCTGGAAGCGCGCGATCCCGGTTGAAGCCATAGTACCTGTTAGTTATAGCGATTGGCAGGATCAAATCCCGATGGATGCTGAGATTGAGAGCTGCCGGGAAGACATCCGCTACGTCCAGGATGAGCCGGTGCCCAATTCTGTGGAAGTATGCGGCACACCTTATAACGTGGACACAGGCAGCGGTTACGCGCAAGTAGTGCAAGACTGTGAGTATCATGTGTACGATGATTACTGCACATTTTCTGTCGAGGAATGGCGCCAGGTTGACGTTGTTATCCTGACCGGAGAGAATTACACGCCTGAATGGCCTGATCGTGTACTTGAGGCTGGCCAACGTTTGGGCGCCAGTAGGGACGAGACTTATGTGATCTTCTTTGACGCCGGTAGTGAGGATTACTCCTATACAACCAGTGATTACAATCTCTACCAGAGCGCCCAACCCGGCACAAGGTGGGGGTTGAACGTTAATTCATTCGGTTCGGTGGTCTCGATCGAGCAATGAAACCGTTTGGTATCTTGTTTGGATAAAAAAAGAATGCATTTCCAAAGCACCGACATCAATTTTGCAATCGAATTAGACGCACATGACGAGTTGGCGTCTTATCGCGACGAGTTCCAGATAAGCGATCCCAACCTCATCTATCTGGATGGGAATTCTCTTGGACGTCTCCCTAAACGAACCGTGGAGTATATGGGTGATGCGATAGAAAGGGGATGGGGAGAACGTTTAATCCGGGTTTGGAATGAAGGCTGGATAGATGCTCCCTCTGAATTAGGGGCGAAAATTGCCAAACTGGTAGGGGCGCAGGCTGATGAAATCCTTGTTACTGACTCGACTTCCGTTAACCTATTTAAACTTGGTCTTGCCGCATTGCGAGCGCACCCCAAACGTTTAAAAATTGTCAGTGATGTCTTCAATTTCCCTTCCGATTTATATATCCTGCAGGGTATTATCGACTTGTTGGGTAATAAACACCGCCTTGAACTGGTCCATTCAACTGACGGCATAATCATTTCTTCCGACGCCGTAAAGGATGCGATTGATGAAGACACCTGCCTGGTCACTTTCTCCCATGTAGCCTTCAAGAGCGCCTTTATGTATGATATGGCTTATGTGACCGAATTGGCCCACGATGCCGGGGCGTTGACGCTGTGGGATTTGAGCCATTCAGTCGGGGCTGTACCGGTGGATCTGAACGGCTGCAAGGTGGATTTAGCCGTGGGTTGCACGTATAAGTACCTGAACGGGGGACCCGGGTCGCCGGCTTTCCTTTATGTAAAACGTGGCTTGCAAGATCGATTGATCCCGCCGATCTGGGGTTGGTTTGCTGCCCAGGCGCCCTTTGCCTTTGATCTTAATTTTAACCCTGCAACGGATATATCACGTTTCAAAGTTGGAACCCCTGCGATGCTTTCTATGAAAGCCGTAGAACCGGCAGTTGATCTGCACCTATCAGCAGGAATTGATCGTCTGCGGGAAAAGAGCGTTCAGCAGAGCGAGTACCTGATATTCCTGGCAGAGCAATGGTTGCTGCCATTGGGATTCTCCCTGGGGTCGCCTCGTGACCCTGAAATGCGGGGTTCGCACGTGTCCCTGCGCCATCCGGAAGGTTACCGCATCAACAGAGCTTTGATCGAATCACCACCGCCCGCAATCCGAGTTATCCCGGACTTCCGCGAACCGGACAACATTCGTTTGGGTATTGCACCAATATACACGACGTATATGGAAATACACCAGGCGCTGAGCCGTATACGCAAGGTCGTCGATAAGAAAATTTATGAAATGTATTCCGCTCAGCGATCGGGGGTTACTTAAATTGTTTCGATTAGCAAAGGGATAGTTAATTCTCGTCAGCCAGACAGCCGGCTGAAGCGGTGTGTATTGCTAGAACCTGGCGAGCCTGGTCGATAATGGCACCCATAATACTCTCGGAATTACCTGCTGCGAGTAATTCGCCGGTGGTTAGAGGTTCGCCAAAGGTAACTTTGGGGGTCAGATTAAATTTCTTGGCGAAGAACATCATTTGGATCACCTGGATGTACTCGGCGATGCGCTGCTGCTGCCAGAACTCTTTGCGCAACCGTGTGAGAGGATTCCGTAAACACGAGGGGGACAGCACACCGCTCACAATGGTAACCAGGACCCTGGTTTGGGGCACTTTGCGCAGGAAAATTTCCAGACTGGGCGACCAATCGCCAAGGGCATCGTCCGCGCCCGGCAGGAAAGCGGGGTCGGGGTCTAATATCCCAGTGGGGAAGATCAACAAAACACCGCCACTCTCCAGGTGACGGATGGCTGCACGTACGGTTTTTATACGCAACTGTGCATCCGCGGGGGTGTATATCAAATACTTGCTGGCTGCAGGCAGAGCTTGCACAAAGGGAACGCCAGATATGATGAGCTTGAGATCATCGCGGGCTAGGTTCGAAATGATGACGAATCCATCCAGAGTACCGGGGTGATTGGAGACGACCAGCAGTGGGCCATCGGCAGGTATGTTCTGTGTACCGCATACGGTTATCCCGTCGATGAAGCGCGGTAAGTATCTGCGAGCTGTTTCGGAGATACCGAAGTTAGCCAAGTCCTGATCGAAACTGGCAGCCAGCTTCGCTAAACGGTTAGCAGCCGGTCCCATCAGGGGTCCGAATAACCTGCGGACCCAACCATCGGCTGGAAAGCCCAATGCTCTAAAAGCTTCGTCTGTGATGGCGCGTTGCAGTGAGTCGACGTGCGCCTTGCGGGTTGTCATCGCTCCTCAAACGATTTCAGCTTTGACCCCCGTCTCGGATTCAATCTCTTGTGCGAATTTTTCTAAACTCGCCAGTTGGAAGGCGCTTTTATCACTGACCGGACGACCGAGCAGGACCAGGGATACGTTCTCCTCGAGGGCGGTTATTTTAATTTCCTGGCGCAAATTCCCTTTGCGGCAAATTGTATTTGCTTCAACACCCTGCTCAGCAGCCCTTTCCTTGGCCATCAACAGCAAGAATTCGCCCATATCGGATATCTCGTCTTCCACATCCACCACGATTGGAGCCGCTGTTTTGTCCAGGAATTGGAGATTTACTACATAGAGGAAAAGTAAAGTGTCCCCGCGCTCCTTTGCCATGGCGATAGCTTTATCTTGCGTGCGGTAACCCTCTTCACCGCCTCGTGTAGCGCACAATATGATAGCCATAAATCACCTCCTGCTAATAACGCAGCAGCAGCCAAATCGAGGCGATGATCAGTGTCACAACTGTGACAGGAACGCCATCGCGCATGAAACGACCGAAAGTTATGCGGTAGCCCGCTTGAGCGAGTAGACCAACCGCGACGATGTTGGGTGCCGAACCCAGGTAAGTGGCATTGCCGCCGAAATCAGCGCCAAGGATAAGCGCCCAGTAAAGGACTTTGCTCTCTAACGCAACAGGCAAATTAACGCTTAGTAGATCTACAACAGGAAGGAAAGCGACCGTAAAGGGAATGTTATCGACAATTCCGGAAGCGATACCAGATACCCAGAGAGTAAGCATGGTGGCTTGATCGAGGCTGTTTCCTGCCAATACTAAAATCTGGGTAGCCAACCAACCGATTGCACCTGTGGCTACCATGCCTCCAACCACCACAAATAGACCGATGAAAAATATGAGGGTAGTCCAGTCAACCTCGTGCATCATGTCGTCCATATTGGGGCGCACCCATGCGATCAGCAGCGCGGCACCACTGAGGGCGACCACACTTGGCGGCATGCGACCAAAATAATCAGCCGCGAAAAAGAGCACGAAAGTCACGGTTCCAATGATAAGTGCTTTGTATAGGGTTGGGTAATCCGTAATTTGCGCTTCGGAGGTCAATTTATCGATTAAGGTCGGCGATATGTCCTTTTTGGCAGATGAATATTCCTTCTGGTATTTGATGCGATTGATGACCAAGAGAGCGATCATACAAATGATCGCCACTGGCGCGATATTGACCAGGTATTCTCCGAAGCTAACCCCAATGTGTGATCCGACGATCGTGCTGGGAGGGTCTCCGATCAATGTCGCCGCGCCGCCGATATTGGAAGCCAGAACCTCTGCGATGACGACAGCGATAGGGCTGATTCCGATGGTGATCGAGAGTTGGATCGAAAGCGGTACTATTAATAGGATCGCGGTTACATTGTTGAGAAACGCGGAGGTGATGCCCGTCATTGTGACCAGCAGCACAACGATCAGCCATGTGTTGCCTTTTGCGCTGCGATACAGGCGCAGCCCTAACCATCGAAACACATTGGTCGCAGAAAGAATCGCCATAAGAATCATCATTCCAAGGATCAGGAATATCACGTTCCAATCGACGAACTCCATCGCCTCTTCAAATGTGATGATGCTAAGGGCGGGGTAAAAACGCCCGCCGATATATGTTACAAGAAAAACAGCCACGGCACCCAGCAGTGCTGCAGCAGTCTCGTGCAGCAAGCGGAATGAAATGGCTATAAAGACGAGTATAAAGATGCCCGTAGCGATGATCGCGGCGCAGTTGATTGCGCTCTCAGTTGAAGCGATTTCAAATACGGAGGAACCAGCGCTGGGGAAAAGTGAGGAAAAAGATATGGACATCGATGTTAGATGGTTATATATAGTCTATCTGATCAGCCTATCATATCCCTGGGTCGATACTGTAGCGCTTCCGCCAGGTGTTCCGGGGCGATGTCGCCCGAACCAGCCAGGTCGGCAATGGTGCGGGCCAACTTGAGCACTCGGTGGTAAGCGCGCGCGGAGAGCTGCAGCTGGCTCATGGCGGTGCGCATCAAAGACCGCCCGGTGTCGTCCAACTGGCAGTACTGGCGCACTTCGGCGGGACGCATATCAGCGTTGCAGGTAATTGAGTGCGTTGCACCCTTGACCTGAGCTTTTGAAGGGTCTGAGCGCGATCCACTTTCATGATCAACAAACCGCTCCCGCTGGAATTGGCGGGCGGTCTCTACTCTCATCTGAACGTCAGCAGAGGGTTCTCCCAGCCGGTCGTCGCTCAACTTCTCGTATTCGACGCGCGGCACTTCAATATGAATGTCGATGCGGTCGAGCAGCGGGCCGGAGATGCGCTTCTGGTAGCGTGTGATTGTGCTATTCGAACAGGTGCAGGCTTTGACCGGGTCACCGTAATAGCCGCACGGGCAGGGATTCATGGCGGCGATCAGTTGAAAGTTTGCAGGGAATGTCAGAGATCCCTTAGCGCGGCTGATGGTGACAACTTTGTCTTCGATCGGCTGGCGCATCACTTCCAGGACGCGCATGCCGAACTCGGGCAGTTCATCCAGGAAAAGCACGCCGCGATGTGCGAGTGAGATTTCGCCCGGGCGCGGCCAATTGCCGCCGCCCACCAGACCGGCGTGTGAGATGGTGTGGTGCGGAGAGCGGAAGGGCCGGTTTTGGATCAGGGGAATGCCTGGTGGAAGCTGGTCTGAGACCGAGTAAATGCGGGTTACGTCGAGGGATTCGTCAATGGTCATGCGTGGCAGAATGCTCGGAATGGCGCGCGCCAGTAAGGTCTTACCGGCTCCAGGTGGACCGACCATCAACATGTTGTGGACAACAGACAGTTGCATTTAGCCTAACCCTTGCTGATAATTTCAGATAAATTGTAAAGGCAAATTGTTTTTAAGTATAGCATGCGGGATTGTATCCGGCTGTAGGTCCAAGTAGCACAATACTCGGCACAAAAAACCGTGTTGTTTAGTATGAACTTGGCATAAGTGCAATTTCGAGATCAACAAATATTATCGGGGTCAGGCAACAACCTGTCACTGTAGATTCTATGTTTATCTGGTTTCAATAAAACAGTTTTTCTACCCACTCTGCAAAGCAGAATAATTGATTCCTCTAATGTCATTAGTGTCCATTATTTCCATGCTTTGGTACTACTTCTGCACCAGAACTACACCAAGCATGAAGAAGGAAAGGCGACTCAATTTACTTTCTATTGTTATATTCAGTCTTAGGATACTGATACCAACAAAATATATGCTGCGTTTGAAATCTTACGAGCATTGCAATTATATCCTTCCATTGATTTTCCTCTTCGGCAGTGATTTCCTCGCTGTTAGTGATTGGGAAACCGGGGTAAAATAATTACAACTTTTCAGAAAATACACAGTCAGACTATCTTGGTGAAGTTGCCTAATATCGGCTGCGTGTGACTTGCTTACAGCTCGCGGAATTAGCACGCGAATTCAGAAGCTTTGACGAGCCGTCCACGAGGATTGTGGAAGAGGGAAACAGTCCCTAAGCCAGGGTGTTGGGTAGCAAAGAAAGCAAGACATACAAAGGTTCTACTTGACTTCAGTAATGCGTGTTTTTCCCCCAAATAAGGTCGCGGATTTGGACAGAAAAAATGCAGGTAACTTTATGGAATTGCTGCGCACCATTAAGACATCACCAATTACTTTGATTCTTGGAGCGGGAGTCTCAACATCCGCGGGTTTACCATCTTGGAATACTTTGCTCAACAAAATATGCGCTTCATTTTTCTATCACTGGGAATATTTAGTAAAACTTGAAAAGGAGTCAATAAATACTCCTCCTAAAGAGATATCTATTGCATTTTATAGTGACGAATCCTGGAGTAAAGAGTCGTTTGATATTTCGAATATGTTTACAGAGCAAGATGCGCTCTTGGCTGCGCAGCAAATAAAGAATTGTATAAGAGATTCGGATTGGCGTTATCTGCTACGTAAAAATCTCTACAATTATGATTTGTGCGGGGAGTATCATATTAGCGAATCTGATTTAATTTGTAGTCTAGCAAAATTATGTGTTGGCTTAAATCATCTTCAATCAATAATTAGTTATAACTGGGATAATTTAGTAGAACTAGAGTTGAAGTCAGAAAAGATCAATGTCTCTGCAATATGGGAGAGTGGGCAGAAATGGCATCAGAAATCTCTGCCAATTTATTATCCTCATGGTTATTTGCCATTGGATGGTGATCCAAAATCTAAAATCGTTCTTGCAGAGAGTGACTATCATCAAGAAGCAACCGAATTTTATTCTTGGGCGAATATTATTCAGACTCAAGCTTTTAGTAATTCAGTATGTATTTTTATCGGTTGTTCAATGATCGACCCAAATATTCGAAGGTTACTTGAGATTAGCACAAAAATCGCATCTGTATCGAATTATGCTTTTTTGCCAAGCCTCACTAAAAAAGAGAAATTTGAAAAAATGTTCGAAGTTTTATTTGATTATGATCTTTATAGACTTGGAGTAAAAGTCATTCGATTCCCAATTGATAAAAAATCAGATAATCCATACTCTAGATTACCTGAACTAATAGAGATTATGAAAAATTATCTTGCTGATGAAGAGACGATTTGGATCTGATAATGTAAAAGACCGTTAATTAGCATAAAGCAACCTAACCCTACATCCACCTGAGTCGCCCTCGGCGGTGGGTAAACGGCGCGGAAAATTCAAAGTTTGACAATAATCAGATTATCGAGTCTTGCAAGCCTTGCGGGTGGCTGATTGTTGCGTTATACAACTAGGGTAAGTATAGGGTATTCCTGTTGATTACCTTAACAGACTTAAATAAGCAAGGGGCAATCCAACAAGCATGAATGATGACCTGCGGGAAGCACTGAATGACACTGCCGGCGACTTGGCGCAATTGATTCCCAATCCTGAGGATTGGAGCAACTGCTAAAACCCCCTTTTTGGATTTATCAGCTGCGCACTCCTCCCTAAGTCGATGTGCAATAGATGTCTTCCCTAGACCAACCTCTGCGCTCAAATAAACAGGTCCGTCTTTTTGGACAATGTGGTATCCAATTTTTGCTTTAGCTTCTTTATGTTGACTTGAATACCAAAGATAGCGGGGGTCTGGTGTTATCTTGAAGGGGGTTTCCGATAAACCAAAATATTCAGCATACATGATTCAAATTAGATTATTTTAAAGACTTTGTCAAGCTCAAAATAAGTGCCATAGTTGGGGCAACTTTACTATTGTGATTAAGGTTAATTGAGATTAGGGGAGAGAAGAACCCAATTTATTTGATATTCTCTTTGGTTGAATTTGAGAAAATAGATTGGTTAAGTCGACGTGGAAGATTCACAACGATGGATTCAAATTATTCATAATAAGAGAGGTTTGGCTCCCGTTTGGGGTAGTCTCAACCATTTTTGGTAGAAACAAGTTAAAATGGTATTGGGTAGGTTTTAGCAATCAATAGAAATAAGGGTCTTCTCTGCGGAAGGAATAACCTTTGATTTGGATCTGAACTATTATTGGTCGAGACTTTTCTTAAAGGTACGGACAGTGGTTAGCTATCCGGATGCTATGGTTATAATACGATCAATTGAGACGGGTAAATATCCAGCAGAGTCTATCTAAACTCCACAATCTGATGGTTAGGAGGCTATTGCTACTTAAACTAAGTTGAACAGACAAAGGTGGTAAAATTTTCTTTCGAATCCAATCTGGAGGTAATCGTGCACATCTACACACTTCAAAAATGGCAACACAACCATAACTACATGGAGAATACCAAAGAGAATGAGCGAAAAACGTCATTGGTTGTTTTAATAACTTCAGGAATGATGGTGCTCGAGATCCTCGCAGGAATTTTTTTGGGATCTATGGCTCTCTTAGCCGATGGTTGGCATATGGCAACCCATGCAGCCGCTCTCGGTATTTCAGTAATCGCATACCGATTAGCCCGACGACATGCGAAGAACAAAGCTTATGCATTTGGTACTGGAAAAGTCTGTGATTTAGGCGCCTTTGCAAGTGGGGTTGTTTTAGCTGTAATAGCGATCTACATGGGAATCGAATCAGTCAGTAGAATATTTTCTCCACAGACCATCCTTTTTGACAAGGCTCTGCTAGTGGCTCTCATTGGACTCCTGGTGAACCTTATAAGTGCCTATCTTCTGCGAGAGGAACCTCACAGTTCGGCTCATCATCATGAACATAATCATCAAGATCATAATCTTCAAGCCGCTTACCTTCATGTGGTTGCAGATGCATTAACTTCAGTCTTTGCTATAGTCGCCCTACTTGCTGGAAAATTATTCGGTTGGGTATGGATGGATCCAATTATGGGCGTGGTGGGAGCTATAGTCATCATACGTTGGTCTTATGGATTGCTAAAATCAACCGGAAAGATATTGTTGGATGCTTCGGGGGATGAAAATATACAAAATATTACGAGGCAAATTATAGAAGCAGATGCCGACAACAGAGTGACGGACCTTCATCTCTGGCAGGTCGGTCCCGGCTCAAATGCGGCGATCATTTCATTGGTCACACACCATCCAAAGCCACCGGATTACTATAAATCGCTTCTGGAGGATCAAGTTACACTCCAACATGTAACTGTCGAGGTCCATCCTTGCCCAGGTGAATCTTGCATATCCTCAGGCCTGTCTGACTAGCTAATTACTGCAGCCATCCCCGCGGGATACGCTATTTGGAAGCAAAAGTCCTGCTATGGGAATCTTCAAAAGCATGTCTATTAGAGTTCGGGGCAACTGAGGTTAATACCGTAAGTCCATGATAATGCACCTCGTGTCTGGATTCAGGACTAAATTGTTGATTTGTCCATCATAGATTCAGAGTTGTTATAAGTAGGGGCATCCGAAACCTAAACCCACTCAATGTACATATCGAGTGGTTCTTTGCTAAGATATAGTTTAAGTTATGTATCTTCATTAATTAAGTCAGCTTTATTTATATATTTTTAAATATATGCAGCTCGGGTTTAATTTCAATTTTGAATCAATGAACATACTCAGAAATTTCGTAGAAACACTATCTAAATAGGGGACGATTCGAGTAAGCTCTCGTTTAGGTTGGTGCTCCCAATTATTTTTGAAGTCATAAGTTGAAAGGGATTGCCCTCAGGATTCAAATATCTTAAGGTTGAAGCCACTTTCGAGCAATTTCTAATTTGCCGTTATATTGAACTGCACGCCCAGGGATTCATTGCATTAGGAATTAAATATTTTAAGTGCTCAAAAACAGGGATTGCGATCGCCTTTCCTACTTCATGCTTGGTGCAATTAATATGAGGTTTGCACGGAGAATATTGCCCCCTAAAAAGCCCGGCAAATCACCGAAGAGGCGTTTTTATTCACCTTTCCAAAACCGGAAAACTATACGACCATGTATATCCAGGCGGTGGATAAAGACTCCAGCAATTATCGGGCACCTTTCAACCAATTTAGCCAAATACACTAAATGAGTTGTTCTTGCCAATGCTGTAACTTGCGAGGAAGGTAAGGGGGTGAGCTTCAATATAGCTCTCATGTAAAACACTAAGCTTTCAGTGAACCTCACCCTGTTTTGGGGGAGATTGAGAGATGGGTAGAAATCGGATGTCTAACTCTCGTTGAAAATACCCGCCTAGCATAACAGCCAGATCGAATTATATACAGTACGATATAATGCCTCACCATTAGGGGTTTCTAAAAAGAAAGATATTGAGGTGTAGTATAATAAATCGTCTATCCTTACTCCACTTTGGCTTATTTTTTTGATTCCGCAATCTCAGAATATATATATTTAGCGCGAGTTGGACCTGGAATGCACTCCCTAAAAAACTACTAGTATAAAAAAAATATAATATAGCTCAGTCGATGTCATGGATGATCTAAACCACCAATCCAATGTCATTAAATTCTCTCAACTCCAAAATCCAAGATTTAAGATTGCGGGCCAAGGTTACCGCTGGTGTTGTTCTACCCCTTATCGTCATCTTGGGAATTTTAACTTTC
>JAUWPO010000163.1 GCA_030611505.1 Chloroflexota bacterium | reverse complement strand
GCCCGGCAGGCTGGCATATTGACAATCGTTGACGGCGCTCATGCACCGGGTCAGATTGAACTTAACCTTCATGAAATTGACCCTGATATCTATGTTGGAGCCTGTCACAAGTGGTTATGCGCACCAAAAGGCGCTTCTTTTCTCTACGCTCGCAAAGATATCCAACCCCTACTGGATCCATTGGTAATAAGCTGGGGCTATGAAAGCGAGAAACCCAGCATTTCACAGTTCATTGACTACCACGAATGGCAGGGTACCCGCGACCTTTCAGCTTTCTTATCTGTCCCAGCCGCGATCGAATTTCAAAAGGAACATGATTGGGTGAAAATACGCCGTAAATGTCATACGATTGCAGTAACAACCCGAAACCGTCTCAACACGATCACTGGTTTAGAATCTATCTGCCCAAAAGACTGGTTCCATCAAATGGTAGCAATCAGACTCCCTCAAAACAGCAATCTCGAAATTCTCAAGGTACGGCTATATGATGAATTCAGGATTGAGGTACCCGTGTTTGAGTGGGGTGACGAGAAGTTCATGCGGGTCTCGTATCAGGGCTATAACTCCGAAGATGACATGAGTGCTTTATTGTGCGCTATCGAAAGCCTTTTATAGCGATCGTGTAAATGAAAAACACTCGAAAATTCATCTTAGCTGCATTTGTAATCTTGCTTCTAATATGGTTGTTTATTTCTCCACCTCAATTTCTGGGCGATTTGCTCAAATCAGTTGATATGAACGATCCAGTTGCCGCTGGTGAAATCCTTGTAAGAAAGTACGATTGTGTATCCTGCCACACGATAAGTGGAGCAGGAAGACCATTTGGACCCAGTCTGGATGGCGTAACAGAACGCCGTGATGTTCAAACTCTGCGTAAGTGGTTGGGGGATCCTACCTCAATGAAACCAGATACATCCATGCCAGATTTTAATATAAGCGCCGATGAAATCGAAGCCATCATCGCTTACCTGACTAAAAACGATTTGACCAGATAAACCAGGCTATTCTTGGCTGCAGTTTACTATTTCATCTTTAACCATTAACCTTACTAAGTCTCCAAGCGGCGTCGTTGCTTCCCAACCCAACTCGTCTCTTGCTTTGCTTGGATCCCCCACCAGCAGATCAACATCCGTTGGGCGCATGAAGCGTGGGTCTTGAACAACATAATCCCTAAAGTCTAAATCGACAGTCTTAAAAGCTAATTCCGCAAAACGCTCGACCGTATTCGTTTTCCCGGTTGCCAACACGTAATCATCTGGTTGATCTTGCTGCAGCATCATCCACATTCCCCGCACATAATCCGGCGCATACCCCCAATCTCGCTGCGAATCGAGATTACCCAAACGCAGTTCCTTCTCTAATCCAAGCTTTATACGCGCTGCACCACGCGCTATCTTGCGTGTTACAAACTCGTGACCACGCCTGGGACTCTCATGGTTGAAACAGATTCCAGACACTGCAAACAAATTGTAACTCTCACGGTAATTCACGGTGATCCAATGCCCGTACACTTTCGCTACACCATATGGACTGCGAGGATAGAAAGGCGTCTTTTCTGATTGGGGAACCTGGCGAACCTTTCCAAACATCTCGCTTGAACTCGCCTGGTAAAAGCGTATACTGGGATCGACGATTCGCAATGCATCCAGCAAGCGTGTAACTCCCAAAGCAGTCACCTCACCCGTAAAAACCGGTTGAACCCACGAAGTCTGTACAAACGATTGAGCAGCCAGGTTATACACCTCATTCGGACGATGTTTATCCAGCGCATCTATCAAAGAAGCCTGGTCGAGAAGGTCCCCAGAGACCAACGTCAAACGTTCCTGGATGTCATTAATGCGCTCGAAATTTAATGTGGAGGACCGGCGAACCATTCCTGTGACTTCATACCCTTTATTTAACAGAAATTCAGCCAGATAGGATCCATCCTGACCTGTGATTCCGGTGATCAATGCACGTTTTTTTGTCATAATATTCTCCTTTCAATTATATGCTTAATACATCTGCACTTATATTTTTCAATAATATTTCGGGGTAATTATTACCGCTGTGAGTTCATATCACTGGGAGAGATAGGAAATTCTCTGTGAGCTCTATAGTATATATCCAAACTCATTGTAAAGATCAGACACAATTGTTTACCAAAATATAACCGTAAAACTCAAATATGTCTGCTAAGTGAATTAGCAGCCAATCCGAAAAATCTAAGGTATATTTTAGATTATTAATTCTAATTGTAAAGCAAGGAGGTACCCCATGCCGTCCACTCTAGTTGAGAACTTAAGCGTTCAAAGAAAAGAAGTGAGGATTGAAACCATTGGCAAAAGAATCGCTCGCTTACGCAGTGAACATGGATGGACACAAGAAGCTCTAGCAGCCCGGATTGCAGTCTCAAGAGTGGCGATCTCACACATAGAGATGGATCTATCAGTACCCGGAGAACGCACAATTACACTGCTGGCTGGAATTTTTAAATTATCCCCACACGAGCTTGTTGAAGGTACCACTTACCCGGTAGCAAAATCTGACCGGCTTCCTGATGTAACCTGCTGTTATTCACCTTTAGAATTGGATATCGCGCTGCTGGAAAACGATCTTATATGGCTGACTCGCCTTGAGAGCGGAGAGAATTTACAAGTGTTAAGAGAGGAAAATACTCACAAATGGGAATTACGCCTAAATAGATGGGAGATGGACTGCATTTCAGAACGAGAATTGGAAAAAATCAAGAATGCGAAGGAGAAACTAGCTGGAAGCTAGTAGCCGTTGAAAGCACCGTTGATAGATCAGCATCTTTCTCAACCATACAATATGGAATTCCCAACACCCGTAGTGAATCAACAAGTCTATCATCTGATAAATGACTTCCAAAGCTTGATCCATTAATCAGCACAACTACTGGTCGCAAACCACGCCGTAATAATAAATCTGCTGTTTGATATACTTCATCAAAAGCGCTGGGCGTAATGATGACAACGGTGCTTCCGCGTGGTAAATGACGCGCTTGTGCTTCAACTAAACCCTGAACAGACACTTGTCCTTCAGCCCGGATCAGGGCCAACGATTCCAGGATTTTCCCTAATTGACGCCCGCCTCGGTCTGCGGGAATAATTCGTAATGAAGCACCTGCGGATACTAACCCTACTGCCCGGCGGTGTTCTAAATAATAACGTGCCAAAGAGGCTGCAATCGTAACACCATATTCTACGGTCGCTGGAGGCAGATGGAATTCAAATCGCTTCCGCCAGATTTCTTGAGGGTCGAACACAATTTCCTCCTGATCTCCAGCTACATTCACTGAACGCTCCGCATCAACAAATAACCAAACATCTGCTAACGGATCAAGTTCGAACTCCTTCACGATGATTCGGTCCCTGCGTGCTGTGCTGATCCAATGAATTCGATTGAGTGGGTCTCCGGGTTCGTATTCACGAACTCCAGCCGCGTTGGATGTGATTTGTGGTGTTCGACGCCTTAAGGACTCTCCACCCGGCAACAAGCCGGGTGGGTTCGGAAAACTGTACACATCGACCATCATCGGATATACCAGAAGCGAATTTTGACTGGTAAATGGTCGCGTGATAGGAAACATCCCGAATAGATCACCAGATGCCAACACAGTTGGTCCCAACGGGAAAACTCCTCGAACAGTTAAACGTGTGCGCGCCAAATATGAATGACCCTCGTGTCCCCCGATCATCGTTATCACATGAGATCCATGCGATCCTGGTAGCGATGATTCATCGCGCACCTCGATCCACAAACGTGGGAACCGCCCGTTGTTATAGATCTCATATCGCTCTTCAAATACAAGCCCCACCTGTGAGCGTAAAGTGCGCGCCATCCGCTGTACTTTAATGCCTCGTAACGACATTACAGACATTAGCCAGCTGGAAATAACTAAGAACGCCCACAGATATGCCAGCCGGTAGTAAAGTGTAGAGCCTGTAATTGCGCCAGCTAAAAGGCTCAATGCTAGAAGAATTAGGACTACGCGTAGTGCGTAAGTCATGTTTACCCTTCAGTTGGAGCGCTTTTGTTCGAGGACTCCTTCTTATCCATTCGTTCATAACTTTGAGTCGGGTCTCCCCCTGGTACAGGCATGCTGTTTATTATCTCCTCTACGATTTGAGTGTCACTCAGATCTCGCAGCCGTGCCCCCGGACCAAGGATGACTCGATGCGCCATTGTGGAAACAGCCAAAGCCTTTATATCGTCCGGTAGCACATAGTCACGACCTGCGATCGCAGCTCGAGCTTGCGAGGTGCGATACAATGCCAGACTGCCGCGCGGGCTTGCTCCGAGGTAAACTTCTGAATGATTCCTGGTCTGGTGCATCAGATTCACGATGTATTGTTTCAAAGCCGAGGAGACAAAAATATCCTTTACCGCTTCCTGCATCTGGATCAGTTCTTCAACAGCCGCGACCTGTTCAAGATCCTCGAACGGATGCCGGTATTGCTGCTTCTCCAGAATCCGGATCTCATCTTCAGACGACGGGTAACCCAGCCTGATTCGCTCCAAGAACCGGTCAACCTGGGCTTCGGGAAGAGGGAATGTCCCTTCATATTCAATTGGGTTCTGGGTAGCGAAGACCATAAATGGGCGAGGCAAAGGTCTGGTAACTCCATCAACCGTCACCGTTCGCTCCTCCATCGCTTCGAGCAAGGCAGCCTGGGTCTTCGGCGTGGCGCGATTGATCTCATCAGCCAACACAATTTGCGCCATCACCGGTCCCGGGCGAAATTCAAATTCCCGGCTAACCTGATTGAATATCGACACCCCCGTGACATCGCTTGGCAGCATGTCAGGAGTGAATTGAATACGGCTGAACGAGCAACCAAGGGAGC
>JAUWPO010000124.1 GCA_030611505.1 Chloroflexota bacterium | reverse complement strand
GCCGGTGAAATCGCTCGCCAGGGAGGCAGCGTGATTTGCGCTGCAATCAGCCCCTACCGCGCCACCCGCAACGAAGCACGTAAAATGGTCGGCGAAGATCATTTTATCGAAGTGTTCGTTGACACTCCGATTGAGGTCTGTGAACAGCGAGATGTTAAAGGATTGTACGCTCGCGCACGAAGAGGTCAGATCACCGGTTTCACAGGCGTTGATGATCCCTACGAAGCACCCATTAAACCCGAAATCACGCTTAATACGGTTGAAAACGATCCATTCACAAACGCAAGAAAAATCGTCGAATTTCTGGAAGAGAGTGGTTTCCTGATTCCAGATGGACAGCCTAACAACGGGAAGAATCAAAAATCACAAACCGAGGATTTCGAAGCTCACGCAAAAGAACGATCTGAAGCCAAAAACCTGTAAACAATCAAACGTTCACCGCTTAGATTGAAATGATGAATAACTACACCAAACAACCCCTTATTTGGGAAAAATTCAACTTAACCGCTAAGGTCGCTGTTGTTACCGGCGGAGCTGGCTTTCTTGGCGCTGAATTCTGCCGCACCTTAGCGGAGGCTGGCGCAAGTGTGGTCATCGCCGACTTGAACATAAGCTCTGCACAAGACCTGGGTGAAGAGCTCATCAATCACGGAAGCGCTGCGCTTGCTGTGGAAACCGATGTCGGCGACCTATCATCCGTCCAGAAAATGGTCGCGGCTGCTTTAGATACTTTCGATCGACTGGATATCCTGATCAACAGCGCAGCTCTCGACCCTAAATTTGACCCTGAACATATATTTACTACCACAGAGCGGTCTCCCAAAGCTGAACTGCAAACCACGTTTGAAAATTACCCACTGGAGGCCTGGAACACGGCTCTCAGGGTAAATCTTACAGGTGCTTTTCTGTGCTGCCAGGCAGCTTCCATCCCAATGTTAGACCAGGGGAGTGGGGTTATAGTAAATATATCCTCGATTTACGGATTGAACGGCCCAGATCAGCGCATCTACCGTCGCCCAGACCAACCCAACCAATTCAAACCGGCTTATTACTCCGTTACAAAAGCCGGAATATTGGGACTGACTCGCTACTTGTCGGCATATTACGCTGGCAAGAACATACGTGTCAATGCTCTCACTCCAGGTGGTGTGTATAACGATCACGATGAGACTTTTGTAGAAGTGTATTCCACGCGCACCATTTTAGGTCGCATGGCAAACAAAGACGAATTGAACGGCGCATTGCTCTACCTGGTTTCAGATGCATCTTCATACATGACTGGTGCAAACCTGGTTGTGGATGGAGGCTGGACTACGTGGTAACCGCGAACAATTTAGATCAATCTGCCCAGACTGAAGTCTTAGCCCTCATTCCTGCCCGTGGCGGATCGAAGAGCATCCCGCGCAAGAACATCTGCCCCTTCGCAGGGCATCCTCTGATGGCTTACAGCATTGCTGCTGGTTTAGCAGCTGAAACCGTAACACGAGTCATCGTGTCTACAGACGATGATGAAATTGCCGGGATTGCCAGGCAGTTTGGCGCACAGGTTCCCTTTATTCGACCTCCTGAATTCTCTCAAGACGATACGCCAGACCTGCCAGTCTTCCAGCATGCTCTGGATTGGCTTGCTGAGCACGAGAATTATCAACCTGAGATCGTCGTTCAACTACGACCCACCTCACCCTTCCGGCGGGTCTGGCATATCGACCAGGCTGTCAATCGATTGATTGAGCAACCGGATGCTGATGCTGTTCGAACTGTGTGCGTCCCCTTCCAAAATCCATTCAAAATGTGGCGCATCAACGAAGATGGCTTGATGCGTCCTTTGATGGAGATAGATTTTCCAGAACCATACAATATGCCCCGTCAGTCCCTGCCCGATGTCTATTGGCAAACTGGTTACGTCGATGCAACCTGGGCGGATACTATCACACGCAAATATTCCATGACTGGGGACCGTATATTACCAATGATCATCGACCCAAGTGAGTGGATAGACATTGATTCCCCCGATGATTGGCGGCGCGCTGAACGTCTGCTCGAAAGCGGGGAAATAACGTTCGCTGATCTTGGTTTTCATCTGTAAATAACCAATAAATATCAATTTCATTCGTACCCTCACCACTCTTTACGTTTACTATGGAGGTATTTCATGCCCGAGATAAGAATAGGCGACCGCCTGATCGGCGATAAACACCCACCCTACATCATTGCCGAGATTGGTGTCAACCACAATGGAATTTTTGAACTGGCACTCCAATTGATAGATGTTGCAGTGGACGCCGGGGTGGATGCTGTCAAATTCCAGAAGCGCAATCTTGATAAACTATATGCCAAAAAATATTTACGCAACGCTAACGCCGGTGAGAAAACCCTGCGCTATCTTCTACCAATCTTGCAGCGTGTAGAACTCTCCAACGAATCTTTTTATAAGATCGCTGATTACTGCCTTGAAAAAGACGTAACCTTTTTGTGTTCTGCTTTTGACACTGAAAGCGCTGATTTCCTCGAGACCTTGGATGTACCTGCCTATAAAGTCGCATCTGCTGATCTGACAAACCTGCCGCTCCTTGACCATCTGGTTCACAAGAAAAAACCACTCATCCTCTCTACAGGCATGTCACGCATGGAAGAGGTTGAGTTCACAGTAGATTTTCTCAAAGAGCGCGGCGCGGAATTTGCCCTGCTGCACTGCAACAGCACCTACCCGGCTGCTTTTGAAGACCTCAATCTGCGGTTCATGGATCAACTTCGCCGCTTCGACGTGCCGGTAGGATACTCGGGGCATGAACGCGGCATAGCTGTGTCCACAGTTGCCTCCGCACTCGGCGCCAGCATCATAGAGCGGCACCTTACCCTTGATCGCACGATGGATGGTCCCGACCACGCTGCCAGCCTGGAACCGCAAGGCTTTGGAAAAATGGTGCGCGACATCCATCAAGTAGACCAGGCATTAGGCACCGGTGAAGAAAAGTTCATCTCGCGCGGCGAGATACTAAACCGGGAAGTGCTGGCAAAAAGCCTTGTGGCAACACGGAGTATTCAGCCCGGAGAAACCATCACAGCCGATTTAGTCGCGGTCAAAGGGCCTGCTTTAGGGCTTTCACCCCAAAAATATCCTGAGCTAATTGGGCGGAATGCCGATCGCGTTATCGAAGAAGATGAACCATTCTTGGACCAGGACCTTGGGATCAAAATCGCGCTCGACCTGGAGAATGTGCTGCCCATGGATTACGGCTTCACAGTTCGTTTTCTCGATTTCCAGGATATGCTAATCCATCAACCCCGTATGTTGGAATTTCACTTCACCGACCAGGATCTGGATGAACCCTATCCGGGTGAAAACTTCACCGAGGCCGATGAACATCCTTTAAAGTTAGTCGTTCACGCGCCAGAATTCTGGGATCGCTCATTGGTAGACCTGTGTTCGCTTGATGAGGGCCATCGACTCGAATCGCTGGCGTTAATGCAGAAAGCGATTGACCTCACCCGTGAAATTGCCCCTCATTTCGTCGGTATCCCTAAAGTGATAGTCCATCCCGGGGCGATGAGCCTCGACCATCCCATTTCTGACCGGGAGGCATTATACGATAACCTGCACCGATCGGTTGATGAGTTAGATTTTGAAGGGGTGGAGTTTCTCCTGGAAAACCTGCCGCCACATCCCTGGTATTTCGGCGGACAGTGGCTGACTAACGCTTTCATGGATGCGAATGAAATTCGTGATTTTATCGTCCCATTGGGTCTCGATATGTGCTATGACACTTCCCATCACAAGCTGTATTGCAACTGGGCTAAAGTCGACTTTTACGATCAGCTTAAGGTTCTACTCCCCTATATCAGGCACCTGCACCTGTCAGACGGTGCTGGTTTGGATGGTGAGGGTCTACAAATTGGAGAAGGCACGATTGATTGGGTGCATTTCTTCAGAGTGCTTGGCGACTACCGGGGAACCATGATCCCCGAGATATGGCGTGGTCATCAACGCCAAGGGGAGGGTTTCATTATCGCGATAGGACGACTCTCTGATGCATACTTCGAAGCTTTGGCTAAACCGGCTTCAATTGAAAAAGGATGAATTCTTACTTGAACACAAGATATGGTGAATGGCGAAACCGGCGCCGAATTTCCAACCTGGCGCGCCAAATCGCTGTTCAAAAAAGTCAGGAAACAAGCTCCAAACCCATAGTGTTCTTTAACGCATCCACTCGTCTGCAAGGGCTCAGCCTCAACGCGGCATTTTCGCTTCTAACCAGTTGGAGCCTACACTTGACCGGGATTCCAGTTGTGCACTATGTATGCCGCTCGGGGATGAGCCACTGTGTATTGGGCACCAACCGCGCAGATTACAAATCACCTCCTCCCTGTAAAGCATGCATTGCACAATCGCGTCGTCTTTACGCGGGATCCAATGTCCATTGGTTCGAATACAAACAGGATGATACCCTTACAACAGAGATACGTGACCTGAGTATCAATGAGTTAAGCAATTTTGAATACCTGGCAACACCTTCACCCACAACTCGAGATTCACAATCCAAATCTTCAAACTCATCACTCCCCCTTGGTCGTCTGGTTCTACCTTCAGTTCGCTGGGCTTTACGGCGCCACAACTTGCCTGACGACGACAAAACCCGCTATTTAATGCGCGAATACATCCTTTCGGCTTATAACATTGCCAGAGAATTTGCTGCGTTTATTGATGACCAGCAGCCATTTGCGGCGCTTATCTTCAACGGCATTATGTACCCGGAAGCGACAGCCCGTTGGGTTGCTCAAAATCACCGTATCAGAGTGATAACGCACGAAGTGGGTTTTCAACCTTTTTCTGGTTTCTTCACCGATGGCGATGCTACTGCGTATCCGATACACATCCCTGATAAATTCGAGCTCACTCCCGAACAAAAAGAACGTCTGGACGTCTATTTAGAACAGCGCTTCCAGGGCAAGTTCACGATGGCTGGCATCCGCTTTTGGCCTGAGATGCGCGGTCTGGATGAGGATTTCCAATATAAAGCTGCCCAGTTCCAGCAGATTGTGCCGGTGTTCACCAACGTTGTATATGATACTAGCCAGGTGCATGCCAATCACTTGTTCCCCCACATGTTCGTTTGGCTTGATCTGGTGCTGGATTTGATACGCTTGCATCCAGAAACCCTTTTCATCATCCGCGCCCACCCGGATGAAATGCGTCCCGGAACCAAAAAACAGAGCCGCGAGAGCGTGCGAGATTGGGGGGTCCGAAATGGTGTCAACGACCTAAGTAACGTCATCTACATCGACTCACAGGAATATATCAGTTCATATGAGCTTATCCAGCGCGCCAAGTTTGTGATGGTCTATAATTCTTCCATCGGTATGGAAGCAGCCTTGATGGACGTACCTGTATTGTGCGGTGGTAAAGCTCGATATACCCAGTACCCCACCGTTTTCTTTCCGGAATCTCCTCAAGAGTTCCAAAAATCCGCCGAGCACTTCCTGGACGCCGAAAAAATTGAAGTCCCACCCGAATTTCAACGCAACGCACGCCGCTTCTTATATTATCAGCTTTACCGCGCATCACTACCCTTCAACCAATACTTGCAAACCGGATCCCGCCTTGGTTTCGTTCAGTTGAAGCCGTTTTCTTGGTGTGAACTCCTGCCTGAAAACTCAACCACTATGCAGGTCATCAGGGAAGGAATCATAAACGGGTCGCTTGCAGGACATCGAGTCGATAATGGGGATCGATTCCTATTGCCTGCTGCACAATAAAAATCCTCTCACATACCAATATGTCCTCCAGAGAAAATACAGACCACAACGGTGAGACTGACACAACGCAAGTAAAAGAAAGCACTTCGCATTGTGAAAAAATTGAAATTCTTTCAGTCGATTTACTGGATCAGAACCGTGACCTGGTGACGGAATTAAGGGAGTTTGCGCGCTCGCTCAAATTGGAGTTCGGTTGGCACTACCTGCTTGATATCATCTGGACTCTAACTCAATTAGGCGCGGTCGAACAAAAGCGTATTATGGATGCCGGGGCTGGAACGGGTTTAATGCAGTGGTGGCTTGCAGAAAATGGAGCCCAGGTCATCAGTGTGGATCGAGTCAGCCGAGCCAACCTGCCTCTCCGCTTCCGAAACCGTTACTACGTACAAGGATTGCGCCCAGATGATCTCAATTCACCGGGTCTGTTTTTAACGACTTACAACCAAGAAGGTAGTGGATCAGCATCACGATCAACAGCCAGGAAGTTAGTATCCCAAGGGCGTTATCTGTTTGAAATGACGCAGTACTTATCACGAAATTACTTCAAAGGATCAGATAAAGAAGTGTCCCGTGGTCGAGTGAGCATCTACAACCAAAACCTGGCTCATTTGATTGACATCGCGGATGACTCTTTTGACGCTGTCCTCGCAATATCAGCTCTTGAACATAATACAAAAGATGGGCTAAAAATGGTAGCACGTGAACTGCTCAGGGTTCTTAAGCCCGGCGGCGTTTTATTGGCCACTCTATGTGCCGCCCGCGATCAGGACTGGTGGCATGTACCATCAAGCGGTTGGTGCTATACCGGAAACAGCCTCAAGAACATATTCCAATTTGGAGATGACACACCCTCGAACTACGACCAATACGACCAGCTGTTCAATCAACTCAAGAACTGTGATGATCTGCGCAACAACCTGGCAGAATTTTATTTTAAGTCCGGGAATAATGGTATGCCCTGGGGAAAATGGTACCCCCAGTACCAACCCGTGGGAGTTTGCAAGATAAAAGGAAAGAAGGGACAATGACTTTAGATCAAACGCTTTTAACCGAGCGCGTTCAAGCGCTCCTCGTGGAAGCTTTGCAGGTAGAACCCGATATAGTCACCCCCGAATTAACATTTGGCGATTTACCACAGTGGGATTCGTTAGGACACATGGAGGTCATGATGCGCCTGGAGGAACACTTTGGCGTCGATATCAACGGTGATACGATCGCAGCATTGACCAGTGTCCCTAAAATCTGCACTTACATAGAGGAGCAAAGTGATGGTAAATAAAGGCAGTGATGAGACCGTGAAGAATACAATGATCATTGAGATCGAACCTGCGGTATCAATCCCTGATTACCTGGTTGGAGAAATTCAATCTAAACTTGCCTATGTGGACGAGGCGATCAGCGAGGCTCAAGTAAAGCCCGACCGGATTGTGCTGCTAGTCCGAAGTCCCAACCTTCAAAGTACAGGTGAACTAACACCCGCACACCGCGAAAAAATCGAGGGAAAAGTACAGAAGGTGGTCCTTTCGATGGCTAAAGGTGCAATTAAACCCAAAGTAATTGTACTTGAGGACTATATGGATCGTCGGGTTCCTTATGACAGCGACCCTGTGCCCGAGCTGATCGTCCGGGGAGAAATCAGTCAAGAAGGGAACGGTATGTATACTCTTGGTCCGCTGCTGGCTAAGCTGATCGATTATTTCGAAAGTCG
>JAUWPO010000168.1 GCA_030611505.1 Chloroflexota bacterium | reverse complement strand
GTATCCTCACGAGTTCTCAGGTGGACAACGGCAGCGGATCGGAATCGCGCGCGCCATCGCCCTACGACCCAAATTTATTGTGTGTGATGAGCCAGTATCCGCTTTGGACGTCTCGATCCAATCCCAGATACTTAACCTTCTTCAAGACCTGCAGGATGAATTTGGCCTGACCTATCTTTTTATCGCCCACAACCTTTCAGTGGTCGAACATATTTCTGATCGTGTGGCAGTGATGTACCTGGGAAAAATAGTAGAACTTGCACCCAGGTTAGAGCTGTTCCGGAACGCATTACACCCCTACACACAGGCGCTCATGTCTGCTATCCCGATCCCCAAACCTAACCTGAAACGCGAGCGCACCATATTGAAAGGCGAAGTTCCCAGCCCTCAAAATCCCCCATCTGGCTGCCATTTTCACCCCCGCTGCCCTGTGGCCATGGACATATGTGCAGAGGAAGTTCCAGAATTCGTCGAGATTGGTCCAGAACATTGGGTATCTTGCTTTCAAGTGAATGCGATTCCATCACTTATCCAATAATGGCTTGCTGGTTAAACGAATTGAGTATGTAAATCCGATCATTTGTGACATTTTAGCACTAAATGGTTGATATTTATAATATATTGTTATCGTATTCTTGCTTTCTGTGACAAATTGTGATATATTATGGGAAGTATCTCACGAAGAGGCATATTACATAATGCGTCAACAGGATAATAATTTTTCCGCAAAGATAGATGATATCGATCTTCAAATCATCAAAATCCTAAACGAGGATGGCAGAACGGCATTTTCCCAGATCGCGGAACGTTTGAGCGTCTCTACTGGGATGATACGTCAGCGTTACCACCGCCTCGTTCAAGAAGGTGTGCTCCAGGTTGTGGCTGTTACGAACCCACTGCTGATGGGTTTTACTACAATGGCGCAGATTGGGGTAAAAGTAGATGTGGGTCGAATGCAAGAGATCGCCGATCAAATCGCTGCCTTTGATGAGGTAATTTACCTGGTCCTGCTTACTGGCAGTTATGACTTACACATTGAGGTCGTATGCCGGGATAAAGCTCATCTATTAGATTTTCTTACGAGTAAATTATATTCTGTCGAGGGGATAAAAGATACAGAAACATTTATCTGTATGCACATTGCGAAGGAGGTTTACACCTGGACAGGATATTTAGATGTAAAACAACAAAGGGTCCCTTCAGAAACCGGATAACACTTACGGGTTTAATTCACCCAAGACTATATTGCCAAATCGGTATAACGGAGAACAATATACATGCCTATCCCTGAAGAAATCCTCTATCTAACTGAAGCTGTTGTCAAGCAGACGCTGACTGTTGCCGAAGCAGTAGATTTAGCAGAGAAAGGCATACAGGCAGATGCAGCCGGGAAGGTAAAAGGGCATAAATTCTACATGGACGTCGACCCGAACGGCTTTATCAAACCTTTCTCCGGCTATATGGCGGGGGAAGAGTATGCCTTTGTAAAAACGTTCAGCTACTTTCCCGCAAACCCAGTTAAATTCAACCGTCCTACCACTTCTTCGATGGTGATCCTGTTCGATGCTGAAACAGGTTTGCCTGCATGCCTGATGGAGGCCAGCTGGGTAACCGGATTGAAGACAGCCGCATCCACCGCCGTGACCTCAGCCTATCTGGCACGTCCAGGATCGGGGACAGTGACCATTTTTGGAGCAGGGACTCTGGGGCGCTTGCATCTCATTGCACTTGCAGAGCGTTTCAAACTCAAGCGAGCTAATTTTGTGGATATCCTGCCTGAAGTCGCCGAAGCATGTGCAGTGGAGCTTGAACCGCTTCTAGGATTCCCAGTTAAGTCGATACCTTTGGATGACCGGGAAGATGCAGTAAGTGAATCAGATATTATCTTCACCGTCACCACGGGAAGCCAGGCGTTGTTCGAGCACTGCTGGTTGAAACCTGGGGCATTTGTTGCTCGCCTGGGCTCTTATCAAGAAGTAGCGCTGGACGTCATCACAAACGCTGACAAAGTTATCGTAGACAATTGGCACTATGTCAGCTCGCGCATCCCAGAGATCATCAAGTTAGTGCAAGAAGGGCGTTTTAGTCGTGAGCATGTCCACGCGAGCTGGTCCGATATTGTGGGGGGAGCAGCGCCAGGTCGTGAAACCGCGGATGAAATCATCGTATATATAGCTTTGGGTATCTGGGGAGAGTATGCAGCCATCTTGCCAGAGGCTTACCGGCGGGCGAAAGCATTAGGATTAGGGCAAAAATTGCCTTGTTCACACTGATGGATGCAGCCTCGAATGAGAATATACAAAAATATGTAAATATTTAAACAATTGAATAAAGGAGAGTCAAATGAGTTTGCAAGGAAAGAAAACCAAAACGCTTTTTCAAAAAGCATCTAAAGTAATTCCATATGGTGTAAATTCGAACTTCAGATACTGGGGCGATGATGACACCCTGATCATTACTCGCGGTGAGGGCACCTACGTGTGGGATGCAGATGGGAAGCGATATATCGATTATCGTTTAGGATTCGGACCGATTATCTTGGGGCACGCCTATCCTGCGGTCGTGAAACGAGTACAAGAGGCGATTCAAGAAGGCAATGTATTTGCATGGACGACGCCTTGGGAAATCGATCTCTGTGAGCGCATCACTCGCATGTGTAAAGTGGATAAGGTGCGTTTAACCAACACCGGCACTGAAGCCACCATGCATGCATTGCGTATCGCGCGCGCTTACACGGGCCGAGAAAAGTTCATCAAGTTCGAGGGGCAATATCACGGCATGGCGGATTACTTTATGTTCAGTACAGCTTCTTCAAATCCAGGTTCCCTGGGTTCAAAGCGTAATCCAATCAATTCTCCAAACACGTCCGGGATACCAAAGGGCATCACCCAATATGTCATCAACCTGCCATTCAACGATTTTGAACGCCTGGAGGAAACCATCCATGCACGATGGGGCGATATCGCTGCGATCTTTGTTGAGCCAATGCTTGGAAATGCTGCCGGTATATTACCATTGCCAGGCTATCTCGAGAAAATGAGGCAGCTATGCGACAAGTATGGCATTGTATTGGTTTTCGATGAAGTAAAAACCGGCTTCAGGATCGCGAATGGTGGTGCTCAGGAGTATTTTAACATCCAAGCGGACCTGGTGACTTATGCAAAGGCAATGGGTAATGGATTCCCAATTGCAGCCATTGCTGGGAAAGAAGACGTCATGATGACAATTCAACCTGGGGCTATGGCACACGGCGGGACGTACTCAGGGAACGTTGTGAGCGCTGCCGCGGGAATCGCCACGCTTGAGATACTCGAATCGGAGCCAGTTATCGAGACCATCAATAAACGCGGCGAGGCTCTGATGACTGGCATCGGTGAAATCCTGACCGAAGCCGGTATCCCTCATACTGTCACAGGAGTTCCATCGATGTTTGGAATGGTCCTGGGTACTGATGATGAGCCGCATGATTTTCGAGAATATTTCGCCGGTGATGGCGAGCTCTACGAAAAGCTCGCCTTGGAATTGATCCATAGAGGCGTACAGCCGGATGGCGATGCTCGTGAACCATGGTTCTTATGCTACGCACTGAGCGAAGAGGATGTGAACGAAACACTCAATATCTTCAATGATTCGGTTAAAGCCGCAAAGGATTAACTTCAAGCATAGTATTTCCATTATTCGAGCAAGATAGGTCTAGGTGTTAAGACCTAATGTAAAAAAATCACAAAGGAGTATAACCATGCGAGTCTTAGTTTTAGGTGGGGCTGGAGCAGTTTGTAACGAGACAACCCGGGATTTGGCCGAATTCAGTGATTTCGGAGAAATCGTTGTAGCGGATTACAACATGGAAGCCGCTCAAGCGCTCGTCAACGAGATTGGAGACCAGCGGTTGTCGGCAATATTTTTCGATGCCGAAGATTATGAGGCTATGCTTAAGCTATTCCCGGAGTTTGATGTTGTTGTCAATGGTCTTCCCTGGAAATATGATCTCCCCGTAACCAAGGCGTGCGTCGAGGTTGGTGTCAATGGACTTGACGTATCGACTGAGGAAGATCAATGGTCCTACGATCTTGAGGCGAAAGAAAAAGATATCCTGTTCATACCTGGCGGCGGAGCCACACCCGGCATCACAAACGTCATGGCGCGCAGCGGAGCAGATCAGATGGACCAGGTCGATGAAGTACAGATCAATTTTGCCGCCTTCCGGAGTCCAGCCCCGGCGCCTGGTTTATTGATCACTTTCTTGTGGGAGTTCCACCCCAAAACAGAGTCGCGTACTTATTACAAAGATGGTGAGTTCATCTGGGTCGGACCATTCGAAGGATTACAAATGGTTAACTTCCCCGGACAAATCGGTGAACAGGAAGTTTGCTACATCCCACACCCGGAGACTCAGACCATGCCCAAGAGCCTGGGAGCAAAAGCCGTCTCAGTGAAAGGCTGTTTCCCACCGCATGCGATGAGATTGGCTAAAGCAATGCTGGAATCCGGCCTTTACAGTGAAGAACCAATCACAGTAAAAGGGTTTGAGACAACCTCATTCGAGATGATGCATGAAATCTTGCTTGAACTGCCCGAGACCAAACAAACTCCACTTTGGGCATATGGCTTGGTTGTAGATGTGATCGGAAAGCGGGATGGACGGGATATCACGATCAGGTTTTGGAGCCAGCACCCACCAATGGAAGAGTGGGGAGGAAAAGCCGCTTATTACAAAAATATAGCAATCCCC
>JAUWPO010000061.1 GCA_030611505.1 Chloroflexota bacterium | reverse complement strand
AAAAACCCAGCAAAGCAATCCTCCAACAGCCTCGGATGCATATCCGTAACCCTGGTGTTGAGGCAGGACAGAATAGCCGACCTCAACTGTTCCGTCTGGCTGAGGTCGATCCTTGAACCCACCGCTTCCAATGAGTACAGATTCCTTACCTGCCTTTCCCATTAGTATCCAGTACCACGAGAGCCAACCAACTAGTTCGGGATTCTGTTCGAGCTGTTTCAAGAAATGCGGAAGGGCGTCAACAATGAAATCCGGCGGCCAATTCTCGGGGATCTGTGCCCCGAGCAGCTGGAAGAAAATTGCTTGCCCTCCTAATTCAGCTTGTACTAGCGAAGAAGTAGCTGGAATCAATTTCAACCGTGGAGTGTTGATGAATTCCCCTTCATTCATACGATCAATTCTCGAACCTTTCACACAGTCTGGCAACTGTTTGGCTGCCGCTGTTCTGTGTTAACGACCTGGATGCGGTATCTAGGTTCAGGGTTATGCTTTCCTGCGGCTCTATGGGAATTTATCCCGCAAGTATTCGACTACATGGCGGTCAATCATATCACCTTCGCCATTCCAGCGCTCCTCCAGGTTTTCAATACCGACCAGGGTGCAAAGCGACTTGCGTGTGACTTCATCGAAGACACCCGTGACCGGACCATCATAATGCCCTGTGCGCTGCAGCAGATCCTGCAGCTCGGCGGCTGTGCTCTGCAAGGGGATGAGATCGCTGGGATCAACCTCCCCGAAATAGAGATGGTGCATCTCGACCAGTTCCATGAGTTTTTGGATGGGTTTGGGATCGTCGTCCACGCGCAGGTCCAGGTAGCGATCATTGTCCCCTCCATAACCACCGTTTTCCCGCACCACCAGGACCCCGGCTGCCTGTCTGCCGCGCTTGTCTCCGCCAGCAGCCTGCCCGGCTGCTAAGGCCTGCAGCAACCAATCCGTCAGTTCACCGGGTCCCCGACGCACTTGCTCAAACCGGCGCGCCATTGCTTCCACAGTTCCACGAACCAGGATGTTTCCCTGACAGGTGAATCCAACTCCAACTACATGCCCAGCCCACTCGATACAGTCAGCGCCAGTATAAGCGGCTGCTCGCCCCTCTCTGTCAACCAGACCCACCTGGCGCATAGTCCTATGCTCGTCCGTACTGATGAGAGCCTCTATCGTATCCTCTGCCGGCAATCCTTTCTCCATCATCTCCAGCCCTTGCGGACCGTAAGTCAGATTGGCGTGAGCCTGCGTGGCAACTGCCCCTGCTCCTGCCTGCGCCCAGGAGACAACAGCCGCGGCTGCCAGAAACTTTGATTGGACACCGACGCCCCATTCACGACGGTCGGAATCGTAGGCGACGATGGAAAAGGTTGCTATTGAGTGCATATTGTCCTTTGTATAACCTGGTTTAGTGTGTGCGTATTATACCCTGCACAACGGGGGGCGCGTAATTTGGAGGGTGAGGGGGGTATGGATTGTAAAGGGAGCGTGTGTGCGTGGGAGGAGGGGGTGAGGTACGGCATGTTGCGCTTTGAAAACTTTTTGCGGTTTTGAAAAACGGAATTGCTTTGAGAGGTATCAAAGTTTGAGCTTACGATATAATTGCCCTTTCAAAGATAAACCACCATTCCTATTCCCAGCGGACGAGTGGAAAAATGAATAATGTTCTTCTGTATCTGATCACCGTTTTTATTTGGGGCACAACCTGGCTGGCGATAAAATTCCAGTTAGGCGTTGTAGCGCCGGAGTTGTCGATTGCCTACCGGTTTGCGATTGCTTCGGTCTTGCTCTTCATCTTCAGCTTCGTTCGCCGTTTATCCTTGCGGTTCGACTGGCGCGCACATTGTTTCATGGCACTGCAAGGTCTGCTATTGTTCTCTTTAAATTACATTATGGTTTATCTGGCGGAAGTTTATCTGACCAGCGGGCTGGTCGCGATAATTTTTTCTATGCTCATAATCATGAACGTGATTTTCGGGGCTATACTGCTCCACAATCCCGTTCGCTTAAGTGTGGTAATTGGCGCCATAGTGGGATTATGCGGGCTAACGCTTGTTTTTTGGCCTGAACTCTCATCATTTGACGTCTCAAGCGAGCTAGCTTTGGGGATGATTTTGGCTTTCATGGGAGCCATGTCCGCTTCCCTCGGAAACATTGTGTCGGCGCGAAACCAAGGTCACAAACTGCCTATCATTCAGACGAACGCATTTGGCATGGCGTACGGGGCTGCATTCATGCTGGTGCTGGCTATTTTTCGTGGGGCAAAGTTGGAGTTTGACCCCTCAGCAGACTATGTGGTTTCACTCCTGTACCTGGCAGTGTTCGGCTCAGTAGTCGGGTTCGGCAGCTACCTGACCCTTCTGGGTCGGATCGGACCTGATCGGGCAGCATATGTCACGGTACTTTTCCCCGTTATTGCATTGCTCTTATCAACCTTATTCGAGAGCATGACTTGGAGTTTACCTCAGCTCGCTGGAGTAGTTCTTGTAATCCTCGGCAATGTAATCGTGCTGACCAAAATTCGGGCGCTGAAATTACCCAGGTGGTTTTAGCGGCACGCCTCCACGATTTCAGCGGCGAGGTCGTAGCGGCTGAAGGCGGGTATCAGGTATATCCCGCTAACCCAGGATTTCATCTGGTCGATCAATTTGAGTGCCACGGACACACCTTCTTGAGGGGAATGTTCCCCGGTGTCCATTAACCGGCGGTGGATCGTGTCGGGAACAGAAATACCCGGCACCTCGTTGTGCAGGAACGAAGCGTGGCGGGGTCCGTATAGGGGCAAGACACCGACCAGGATGGGAGTTTCAAGAGGCCCGAATTTTCCAGCATAGCGTTTCAGGAACCGCTTTGCAATACCGGGTTCGTAGACCGGTTGGGTGAGGATGAAATCGGCTCCGGCAAGTAGCTTGCGGTGTAATATCTTGATCTCACGCTCAGAGTCGGAGGGACACAGGTTGAGGGCGCAGCCCACCAAATCTCTTTGTTATAATGGCTGTCTGTCACCTGGTGGTTAGCTGTCATGATCCTGATGTATGTCATAGAAATCCGTAAAAACGAGATTCTTAACTCCGGGCAGAATGACAAACAGAGGCATGTCGCTCTGTTTAGAATGACCGGTAGCAGAGAGCACTGCTAATCTTGTTCAATGTGACTGATTGCCAGGGCTAGTTTTTACCTCAGAGAGCGCGAAGAGTGCAGAGATAAATCTGATAAATAAAAAGGTTGGTGGGTGTAGGACATTTATGGAAGAAATAAAAAGAGAACCAACTCCGGTTTTGCTAGCTGTGCTGGCTCATCCGGATGATGAGTCGTTCGGGATGGGGGGAACGCTGGCGCTGTACGCGCAGCGCGGGGCGGAAGTACATCTGGTTTGTGCGACGCGGGGTGAATCGGGCGATGTGGCTCCTGAATTCATGCAGGGCTACAATTCAATCGCCGAGAAGCGGGTTGCCGAGCTGGAGTGTGCCGCCAGGATATTGGGGTTGGCAGGAGTGCACTTCTTAGATTACCGCGATTCGGGCATGCCTGGCACGGCGGATAACCAGCATCCCAAGGCATTGGCGGCTGCGCCAGTAGAAGAGGTCACGTCCCATATAGTGCACTATATTCGACAAGTACGTCCCCAGGTGGTGCTGACTTTCGACCCTATCGGCGGGTACAGACATCCTGATCATGTTGCCATTCATAACGCCACGGTTAGAGCATATGAATTAGTGGGTGAACCGGAATTTGAAGACGATTTGCCGCCCTACAAGCCGCAAAAACTTTATTATCATGTCTTCCCGAAAAAGTTTCTACGCTTGGCAGTGCGGGTGCTGCCTTTGTTCGGTAAGGACCCCCACCGGTTTGGAAGAAATGAAGACATTGACCTGGCAGCGCTCGTGGAGGAGGGGGATTTTCCCATCAATGCTGTGATAAATATTCGCAGCGTGGAGGATCTTAAAGATGAGGCCTCGGCCTGTCATGCCAGCCAGATTGATGGAAGGATATCCCATATGAGGTTGGTAAGCTGGCTGATGCGCAGGGCAAGCCGTAAGGAATTGTTCATGCGTGCTTACCCGCCGCCTGAGGCGGGAACACGAGAGAGGGATTTGTTCGAGGGGGTGGAGGTGGTTTGGGAGGGGTGATATATGGTGTGGTGCGTTAAGGCGTTATTTCAAATACTGTTCCGGCGCTGTTAGCCTGGACTTCGGGGAAGTAGAACTGCCAGCCGCGGGCGGGTAAGACCCGGTATTCACCGGGTTGGAATGTGGCTATGGTGTAGGTCAGCTCGTAGGTGCCGGCAGGCAAGTAGTCCGAAGCCCAGGAGATGTGGTCGTCGTAAATCTGGGCATCGTTGAAATACCACCAGCCCCAACCACTATCAAATGGGCGCCGGGAATCAAATTTGACCTCAGCTATAGGGGCATCTCCCTCTCCGAGTTGGCTGGTCTTCAAACGGGGATCCAAAATCTCGGCACCGGCAGGGATATAGTCTTCGACCAGCAGGTAATAAGCGTCGTTGGGAAGAGTGAGCGTCACTCGCACGGTGACCCGCTCGCCAGGGGGAGCTTTTTGGATAGGTTCGCATCCGCCATCATGGCAGGCTTCATCATCCGCGGGGTAGAATGAGCGCGAGATGCTCATTCCTTGCGATAATGGGTTTACACTTTCCACGGGATGGCTGACGTCCAAAGTCGCCAGGTAATACAACTTTCCCTGACCGGGACCGCGCTCAATCTTCAGGGCGTTGGGGTAGTCCGGGTAGAGATCGGAGATCGGGACCTCGGCGATCACTGGGGTTAATTGGTCGAGACCGTCGGCAGTTCCACTAGCTATGGGAATATCATTCAACGCGGCGCTGAAGGTGTAATCGCCTACCAATTCGCCAGTGCCCTTAATGACCTCGACCAGAGCCATTAAAGTCCAGGCTGTGGCGTAAGTAGACTCCCAGCCTCCATCCGACGTGCGGGTGCTCATCAGGTAGCGTACAGCGTCGTCCAGGAGTGGCGAGCCCGGTTCACGCTGCGCCAGAGCGTAGGTTACGATGGCGCTGTTTGTTTGAGTGGATTTCATACTTTGCCCGAAAGTGTACGAGCTGCTCTGTCCCTTATCTGTCTCCCAATGAGCCCCTGCTGCGGAACGGATAGCCGTCGATTCGAGGTTCGAGATCAAGTTTTTTGCTTCTGGACTGCCCGGTGAAAGGGTTTCGAGGGATAGAGCGAGTAGAGCCTGTGCCCAGGGGTTGAGTTGATCCTCTACCTGGTAGAGAGACATCCCAGCTTCTAAATCTCCAGCGCCGGCTTGGGAGAGGGCAAAGTGGGCGAATACCAGATGATCGAGCTGCCAGTTTTCGAGGCTTGACAGCCGTGAAGGGCGAAGTGTGTTGATTTCAGTTTGTAAGAAACGGGTGGCTCCTTCTATCGCGGCTTCATCTACTTTAATTCCCGCTTCCTTGAGACGGCTCAATCCGAAGAGGATATAAGCAGTAATGGTTGTGTCGCTGCTACCACCCGACCACCAACCCCATCCGCCGTCAGAATTTTGGTTTTCACTCAGTTTTTGCATACCATCGTTCAGGGTGCGGTCGAGGCGGTCTTCTAAGCCATCCGCCTCCAGTCCAAACTGCTGCATGAGGCGAAAGGTCTCCAGGTTCGGGAGAAATCGAGAAAGGGTCTGCTCGTTGCATTCGTAAGGGTAGTGTTCGAGAACATCGAGACCATCTACCATCCCAGCGGCTAAGGAGGGTGAGAGCTCAAGGCTCAAGCGACCGTTACCTGGATCGAAGGAACGCGGCAAGCTTACCAACTCAAGCCTTTCCCCAGCCGCATCCTGGGTGCCGGCGGTACGGAAGGTTTGCCGGGCGGTGTAGCGCAGTATGGGCACATCGCCGAGAGCCGGGCGGGATGCGTCGTAGAAGAGCTGTCCCGAATCCGCATCTAAACCTAGCGCGGAAAATACGAGATCGACTGATTCTATATCGTTCGTGGTGCCCCACCATTCGACTCGGGAGCGACCACCAGCAGGTACCCGAATCTTTTGGGAGGCAAGGTCGGGATCATCGAGGGTGAAACCGTCCGCCTGCAGGGAAACTTCTACCTGCATGGTGCTGTGAGTGTTGTTTTGCACAATGGCAGCCAATTGGTTATGATCGCCTTCGACCAAGAAGCGAGGGGTGACGGGTCTGACCAGCAAATCTTTGGTCGTGAGCACCTTGGTCTGAGTCCCTCCGACGAGCGTGTCTGCGGTCGTCCCGCGCAGGTCTACCTGCCAGGTAGTTAATGTGTCAGGTAGAGGCAGGGTAACACTGGCACTTCCATCAGGACCGGTTGTGAGTTCGGCATTCCAATATGCGGTGTCGGGAAAATGCTGGCGTGTGACCGCTAGCGCCTCAAGACCTCCCCCACCGCCGCCCCCAAGCCCATCCGGAAAAGATGTAAGGCGGCGTGTGTAAGCGGCTAATGACAGACCGGTGCGCACGCCGATGGGCTGCTTGGCGTAAAATGCGGGCATGATGTCAGGAGCGTTAGGATCGGCAAGTGCCAAAACAGCCGAATCCACAACCGCGAGCGAGAACTCGCCTTCGACCGGCTCTCCGCTCGCATCCGTGACGGTCACATCGAAGGTGACGTCCTCACCCGGACCAGTACGTTCAGGCTGGCTGGTGAGAGCCACGTCCAGAGTTAAATTAACGGGTTCAACTGGCAGGTTTATATACCCCTGACGAAAGTCGGGGTTGCCATCGGTATCTCTACCCAGCAAGGTGGTTGATATATAAACATTGGGGGCTTCATTTGAATCGAGTTCGAAAGCCGTTTCACCCCCACCCGGTTCGATGGTCGTCACCTGGTGGCTCAGCACGGTTCCCCGTTCAACTGTTACAAGAGCAAGCACGTCTGTATCAAACGGGTTTGGAATGAACACGCGGGCTGATTCGCCGGGCAAATATGAATCCTGGTCGGAAGTTAAGCGTAAGCGCGAGTTTGGTATCTCGGGCCAGATCGCACCCCCCGGACCGGCGACCCAGAGCAGCACTTCTGTGCGCGCTCCTTCGTTCCCCGCCTCCCGGCTGAAAACGTCGAGCTGGTAGGTGCCGGGCTCAGATGGAGAGAACGATAGGTGCGCAGTCCCGTCTGAGTCGGTAGTGATATCGGTACTCTCAATTTTGGTGTAATGCGGGACGAACTTCGGCGCCTGGTATGGATCATCCTCGAGGGGGTCTTCACGCGACCAGACCACTTTACTGAACTTGGCTCCCAATTTTACGCTTCCGGCAGGCTGGCGGTCCCAGTCGACGATTTGGATTTCGAAACCCATCGGTTTCCCGGCGTGACCGATCCATGAGTCGGGCTGGACTCCAATATAATATTCGGCCGGGTTCATCTCGGCGCTGTCACGAGCTGATACCGGAAGCCCGCTTTCGTCCTCCAGGGTGACTTCCAATGTATATCGTTGGCGTGTTTCGCTCGCTTCAGTAGCTAAAACAAGGTCCAATGTCCCGTCCGGTTTGGTTTGAGCCTCGCCTTCAGACACCAGTTCTCCAAGTGGGTTTTCTGTGAACCCGATGGGGTGATAATAGAGCCAGGTGGTGTTTGCGACACCCACCTGGTATCCTGGGATGTTGAGATAAGAAGGCGCTGCGTACAGCTCCCAATGTAAGGGAACATTGCCGGCGGGGGCGTCGAAGAAGTAGCGTGCGTTTATGCTGGCTTTTAGATCCTCTCCTGAAAGTGCCTGATCGGAGGTGAAATCTACCTGCAGGTTAATTTCGGGTTTACGATAATTGGCGACCTGAAAGTTAAGGTAAGAATCCGGCACGGCTTCGCTGTGGATATTGTAGTGACCCGGTTGGGCATTTGCGGGCAAGTTGTATTCGCCGTGGGCGGTTCCGAAACCAGAAAGCGGCAGTTCTAATGTTTTTAATATATCTCCATCAAATCCAGAAATGGTTAGCGGAAGATAATCCAGGTCGGGCAGTTGGTAGCGACCGTTGTAAGCCTCCCGGACGATGGCACGGAAAAACACCGTTTGACCTGGACGGTAGATGGGGCGGTCGGTGTAGATATAGGCTTTAAGTCCGGGGGCACTGTAATCAGATGTAAGGTCGAAATCCCAACTTGCCAGACCAGAGTCCCAGGTCGAAAGAGCCATGGAAAAGTTGTCTTCACCGGGTTTACCGATTACCGCAAATGCTGTGCGGTATGGGTTATCGAGTGTGGGGATATCTGTTCGAAAGACTCCATGTGAGTCGGTTTTTCCGGAAGCTAAAATGGATCCGCCTTCACCATAGATGGTGATTGGGGCGTCCGTTAAAGGTTTGTCAGTACGCAGGTCTACCGCCCAAACCAGGGCATCGGTTGCGCTGAGTTTAAAGGTCAATTGGATGTTGCTCGATACGAGTAAGAAAGGACCTTTATAGATGTTTTCGTGAGGCAGATCCAGGCGCAGGTAGTACAGCCCGGGGGATAATGAGTCTTGATTGGGTGAGAGGTAAAGGTCTACTGTCTGGCTTTGGTCGGGGGCTAGATCGAGTGTCTGCGTCCAGGAGGTTTGGTCGGGGGACTTGTAGCTGCGCTTGAATTCATACCCGTTTTCAGCAAACATGGTGAAGAAATCGTCCATCCCCACACTACCCAGGGACACCGGTAGTTCAGACAAGTTAGTAGCCTGGACCGTTAGGCTGTTATCCTGAGGTGTGATAAATAGGGCTCCTGATGAAGAGGAGACTAAAATGCCGGGGGGCAGTGGATTGGTGGTGAAGGCGAGCTGGAACTCACCTTCCATGGTGCCGCCCCAGATGTCCGGCAGGTCTGAAGAGACGTCGAGTGTGTATGAGGTGCTGGGAGCGAAATTTCCGTAAAGACGCAAAGCAAGTTCCCCTTCGCTCCACCAGCTTTCAAGGTTGGGAACTTCGGGACTTGTGGTGATGTGCTCCAGGACGCTGTCCTCCTGGATGGGGGATGTGAAGTGCAAGACCACACTCCCGCGAGGGTCTTTTGTCCCACCATGTAAAGGATCTGTCTGATGGATCGCCAATTGAGGTACGGTCGCGATATTCGCCTGGAAGGTTTCACCCAGGGGCGTTCCACCGCGAGCCTGTGCCTGACCGTCAAGCAAGACAACGTATTCGGTGTCACGCAGCAGGTTCCTTGCGGGTGTAAAAGTAAAGACGGTGGTGTCTTCATTCCAATCGATTTCGCCTGATACGGGTGTGCCATCCGGAGCGGTCAGGTTGAAATTGGCTCTCACACTCAAGGTGTCCATCGGCTGGTTGAAAGTAAAGACGAATTCATCGTCCAAGCGGAGGGGGATTTCGGTTTCCGGCTCGATGGAGACCAGCCGGGGTTGGGCGGTTGTAAAGCTCCAGGGGACTGCGTCTTCCAGAGGGCTGCCGGCGCTGCCGCGCAGCTCTTCGTTCATTATCACCGTGTAAGTCTGGCCTCCACCCAGAGGTGGTTCAGGGTAGAAGATGTATGTGCTGGTATTGATCCATTCCCCGTAACCCTGGTTGCCAGGTTTAACGGTGAACGCCTCAGGAAGTGTCTCCGGCTCGGCGCCTAGAGGGACGACTGGCTGGTTAAATGCTGTTACTATGGCGGAAGAAGGATCGACATCGATAGTGTCCGGTTCCGGCAGGGTTTGAGTGAGGTGTAAATATCCGGCGGTTTTGAAATCCAGTTTTATAGGTTCGAGAAGTTCCATCCCGCTGGTCGAGCGGGCAGAAGTGCTGATATGGATGGAAAAGTTTGTTTTTGACTCTAAGGCGGTTATTGGGGAGATAATTAGGGTTGAGCTATCGAGCCAGTCAGCGTTTATGTTCCTGGAGAGGTCGCTGGTGAGAGCTGATTCAACAGAAGCATGGTCCATCGGCTGGTTGAAGAATAAGGTAATCGAGCCATCTGATGGAAATTCCGCTCCAAGTGGGGGATTGCTTTCAACAAGCGCAGGAGGTAGTGGCTGTGGTGTAGGAGTAGGAAAGGCTGGTGGCTGTGTGGGGGGATGGGTTGAGGAGGGGGGCGTCGCGGTTTGAGACCCGCTGAACGGAAGCGCGCAGGAAAGGCTGAGGATTATCAGAATTAAAGGAAAGATGAAGATATTCTGTCGGGCTTTAAGGAACGTTTGGTGTATTTTGCGACCGGACATGGGGGTCCCTCCTACAGGAAAAGACGTAAAAACCTGACTCCAGGTTCCATTGGCTCGATGATTGTGTTTGTACCTTTACAGCAAAAGAAAATATTTAATACAGAGCCCACAGAGATTATATATCACTTAGACCGTACTGCAAGTCGGCGATCAAGTCCTGCACGTTTTCTATTCCCACCGAAAAGCGCACCAAACCGTCGCTGATTCCCATCTTGAGCCTTTCCTGGGGGGGAACTCCGGCATGGGTCATGCTGGCAGGGTGCTGGATCAACGTGTCGACGTTGCCCAAGCTGACAGCTAAAGTTGCAACTCGCAGGCTGTCCATCAGTGCGGCACCGGCTTTGAGACCTCCCTTTAATTCAAATGACAGCATACCGCCGAAGCAGCTCATTTGTGATCGCGCGGTAGCAAAACCGGGGTCGTCCTCCAGCCCGGGATAGTGCACGTGTGCAACCTTGGGGTGCCCCTGGAGGTATCGAGCGATGGTCAGTGCGTTTTCACAGTGGCGCTGCATGCGCAGTTCGAAGGTCTTCAAGCCTATATTTGCCAACCAGGCGTCGAAAGGGCTGGGCGCGCCGCCAAGCAATCGTAGTCTCTTTACGAGATCTTGGTGGATGTAGTCTAAATGAGTACTGATTACAGCACCACCGACGATCACCCCATGACCGGACAGGTATTTTGTGGTGGAGTGAACGACCACGTCGGCGCCCAGGCTGAGCGGGCGCTGGCAGTACGGTGTGGCGAAGGTGTTGTCAACCAGCAACCAACATTCATACTGGAGAGCCAGTTCTGCCAGCATCCGCAGGTCAACGACCAGCATGGTGGGATTGGCAGGTGTTTCGGCAAACATGAGCACGGTTTCAGGGTGGGCTTCGAGGGCGGACATCCAGCCTTCAGGGGATACATCTTTTACCCATACGACGTTTATGCCAAGCTGGGGTGCGATATCGTGCAGGAAACCGAATGAATTGCTGTACAAAGACTGCTGGGCGATGATCGTCTGACCGGTTTCAACGCGCGCCAGCACTGCAGCTGATATGGCAGCCATTCCGGAAGAAAAAACAATTCCTTCCACGACATCCTCCACGTTCGTGGTGGGATTTTCTTTGAGCAGGTCAAGCCCCTCCAACATGGCGTATTTGAGTGCTAACTGGCGGGCGTTAGGATTTCCAACACGTGTATAAAAATACCCCGCTTGTTCTCCAGATTTGATAGCTGCACCAGTCGCCACGTTCGGAAAACTGAATGTCGATGTCTGGTAGATGGGCGTGACATGGGCATGATAGGGATTCTGCCCTTCTGTGTAGTGGTTTAGCAGGGTGCTTATTCCGTGTTCAGGGGAGAAGTGTTCCATGTGAGGCTCCTTGAAGAGTATGGAAATATAGGCATGGGAGCAGGGGTGTATGGGGGTATGGTGTAGTGACTGCGACCTAATTATAAGGCTAATTAGAGAATATAGAAATGGAGTTACAATTGCGGAATGTCTATACAAAACCGCCGGCGACAATTAGCAGGCATCTACCATGAATATCCCCGCCCGTTCTGGACGCTGATTGGTGTTACGTTTATCGACCGCTTGGGTGGTGCTTTGCTGTTCCCTTTCTTCGCCCTTTATATCACGAGCAAATTTGGGATCGGAATGACCCAGGTCGGTATGCTGTTCGCTGTGTTCTCCATCTCCAGCTTTATTGGATCATTCTTAGGAGGAGCACTGACAGACAGGATGGGTCGCAAAGGCTTGTTGATTTTCTCCTTGATTACCAGTTCACTGAGCGCGGTTGCAATGGGCTTGGTGGATTCTTTGGAAGCTTTTTTCATCTTGGCTATTGTGGTGGGAATCTTAACTGACACTGGGGGACCCGCTTACCAGGCTATGGTGGCTGATTTGCTGCCTGAAGAAAAACGCACTCAAGGGTATGGCATCATCCGAGTGGCTGCTAATTTAGCTTTCACCATCGGTCCCGCGATTGGCGGTCTGTTGGCTTCTCGCTCTTACTTACTGTTGTTTATTGCGGATGCTATCATCAGCCTGATCAGTGCCGGGATTGTGTTCTTTTATCTTCCAGAGACAAAACCCGAAGTACAGCCTGGGGCACCCAGCCAAAGTTTAGGCGGCACTTTCAGAGGTTACTTACGCGTCTTCCAAGACAAGATATTCATGATGTTCATCGCCGCCTGCGTGCTGATGGGTCTGGTCTACATGAACATGCACACTACGCTTGGTGTCTACCTGCGCGACATTCATGATGTGCCCGAAGCGGGATATGGTGTGCTCCTCAGCATGAATGCGTTATTGGTGGTAGTATTCCAATTCCCGATCACGCGGAGAATAAAGGGCAAGCCTCCGATGTTGATGATGGCTCTGGGCACGGCGCTGTATGCAATCGGATTTGTAATGTATGGGTTTGTCACTGCTTTTGCGATGTTTCTGCTGGCGATGGTGGTTATTACACTTGGCGAGATGCTCGTGGCGCCAGTTTCACAGGCCTTGACAGCAAAAATGGCACCGGTGGACATGCGTGGTAGATATATGGCGGTTTTCGGGTTCTCATGGGGTATTCCCTTTGCAGTAGGACCAATATTAGCCGGTTTGATAATCGACAACGCTGATCCGCGCTTGCTGTGGTTCGCTGCTGGGTTGGTTGGGATATTGGCTGTGGCTGGCTTCCTGTGGCTTTACCGACTCACGGAGGCGAAGCCCGCCCCAGTACGCACGCAAGCCAGCGATTAGCGCAGGAAGTATTTGATTAGAAAAACTTATGAAGTTCAGCCTCGTGTGGGGGGGAATAATGAAAGGCTCCTAAAGAACCATTCCTATGTTGTGAATCGGGGCTTGTTTTTGGTAAAATCGGGTAGTCTTATTATTTGGTACCCATTAATCATAGCTTTTATTATGTAAATGCGTTTTTAAGGATTGTTGGTATTCATGAGCGTCCATCCTATGGCTAGAAAGCCGGTAGTAACTTCGCCTCCATTGTTGATTCAAGCGCTGGTGGCTCTGACTGCGGGCGTGATTTTGTTCTTTATGCTGGCTGGATCCATACTTGTGGGGTTCAGTCTTTATTTCTCGGGAAGGGTGTATCCTGGGGTATCCGTGGCGGGTGTAAACCTATCTGGATTAACACGCGCCGAAGTCTCGGTATTGCTCAGCCAACAGGTGATCTACCCACAAACGGGAAAAATCCTCTTTCAAGATGGAGAGAGTATCTGGGTCGCTACGCCATCAGAGCTTGGTTTGGTTTTTGATCCTCAAGCCAGCGCACAAGCGGCTTATGATTTTGGGCGCAGGGGCAATCCGTTTGGGCGCCTTTTTCAGCAATTAAGGGCCTGGCGTTCGGGAGTGAACCTG
>JAUWPO010000043.1 GCA_030611505.1 Chloroflexota bacterium | reverse complement strand
TCCCGTCGTCTTGTTCGTCTACATCCTATTCGTCCGGGTTTTGATGGAATTTTTTATCGTCTTTTTCAGAATTGCGGATTACCTTAAACAGATCTCTGATAATACAGCAAAAGCTGATAATACAGCTCAAGATGAGTAGATTTTAGCCACTTTGAGTGAATGGTGGTGATGTCCTGGTTGGACAAAAGCGCTATAATGAATAAAAGGTATGGTGCAATGCACTCTTGTCCTGAGCTTGTGAAGGATCTTAGTGCGCTGCACATGAAAATGTGTTATTCAATAATAAATAGACTAGTGTACTGTCAAACATCATAGATTAAGTTGTCATTGCGAGGGAGCGCAGCGACCGTGGCAATCTCCTCGTAACTCGCTTCGACTCTTCGCGTTCGCACAGTACGACAATCCAAACATTCATATTTGACACAGCACTAGTAATTTGGAAAAGTTAATCAGGAGGTAAGAATGACAGAACAGAATCAAACTTCGGAGGATCCAACTCCAACCGATCCAATATCGGCAGAACCAACTCCAACCGATCAATTTTCAGCCGATCCAATATCGACAGAACCAACTCCAACCGATCAAGTATCGACAGAACCGACTTCGAGCGATCAAGCTTCGAATGGCAGTAGTACTGGAAAGACGATCGGGATCATACTTCTGGCGTTGGTAGGTGTTGCTGTTGTGTTGGTGCTGGGTTATTTTCTCGCCCAAGCAATAAGTGGTGATTCAAATACCGCTGACGCAAGTGATCCGACGGTAGTTGCTCCCACGCCGGCTCCCAACGCGCCATACTTGGTCGCCAATACGCACGTCAACGTCCGCAGCGGTCCCGGCACCCAATATCCGGTTTACGGCGTCAGCTCACCAGGGCAATCAGCAGAGGTTACCGGCGTCAGCCCGGACTACATGTGGTGGGTGATCAGAATCCCGACGTCTGTTGCACCGGATGGGCAGGGCTGGATGTCTGCCGATTATGTAACGGTTTACAACACGCAAAACGTTCCGGTCGTACAACCCCCTCCGCCGCCTCCGGAAGTCCAACCCCCACCGCCTGATACAAGTGGCGCTTATGGGGTTACGACAGATGTGATTAACGTGCGCGCTGGTCCGAGCAACCAAACCGAAAGTTATGGCAAAGTCCCATTGGGTACGACCTTCCAGATTGTTGGCATCAGTGATGATGGTAAATGGTACGCTGCCAGCATCCCAACGGCGGTTGCCCCAGATGGTATTGGATGGGTGAACGCCAATTATGTGGATGTCACTAACGCCGATGGTGTGCCTATTACCAGCCCTTAGAACGGGTTTGTAAAGTTATCTTCGGACGTTTAAGATATCGAACAGGTCATTTCATTTAAATAGTGTACCCGGCATGTAACATGTGCCGGGTATTTTTTGTTCTGATTGTGGGGTGATTTAATAATCAATGCAGAATCTAACATCTGCATTTATAATAATAAGCAGCACGAGCGAGCTTGTTACAGGTAAGATGCGAAATGAGCTTCTGGAACCAATTTAACTGGACTACAAAAGCGATCCTTATCCTGCTTGCAGGTATGGTCTTCGTGGTGTCTGTTCTTACTCTCATTCGTGTAGGCGTTTTTCCAGAAGGTTGGTCGAAAACAGAAGATCAGAGTGCTGACTTGGTCGTCCCGGCGCCCGAGCCTGGTACCCCATTGGTTTTACGGACTACCGAGACTGATATTTTCAGTGGTCCAGGTACTGAATATGAAATCATCGGGCAGTTAAAAGAAAACCAATCCGCTCAGGTCGCTGGCATCAGTCCTGATCGTCTTTGGTGGGGGATCGTTGTACATTCTTATGATAATGGTCTGGGATGGGTGTCGACTTCATCAGTGACTTCAGAGAACACAGAAGGCGTTCCTATCATCGGGTCAGTGGGGGAAGGCGATAGTATTCAGAAAACAGCTTTGGTTACAGCCGACGTCGATACAGCCATCTTGAGTGGTCCTGGTGACGGTTATGATAGTCTTGGCTTATTGCTGGCTGGACAGTCTGCGGAAATTATCGGTCTTAGTTCCGATAACGGCTGGTTCGTTATCAGAGTCCCTTACATCGAAAGTGGGGAAGGCTGGATCTCAGCTGATTTTGTCACTGTAAACAACCCTGAGGGCATTCCAGTTGTTGAGCGCGAGATTGAACCTGGTGGGGACGAAGTACCTGCAGAAGACGCCCCCAGGGTGAGAGCGATCTCCAATGTCAACGTCCGCAGCGGTCCGGAGGTGTATTATAAAAAAATTGGATTGTTGCCTGCCGGAGATGTTGCTGAGGTGATCGGCTTCAGTGCGGATAGATTGTGGTGGGCCATCAAGGTGCCTTTTGCGGAGACTGGTCAGGGATGGGTTTCGGTTGATTATGTTGAATCTAGAAACACGGGAAATGTGACGGAAATTGAACCGCAGATTATTAGCGAGCAACTGGTGATTCCCACACCATCACCAGGGGAAGCGACATTAACTGCAGTTACAAGGGTAAATATTCGCAGTGGACCTGGTACCACATATGAAATCTTGGGTCGATTGGAAGCCAACCAGACGGCATTAATAGTTGGTATTACTTACGACGGTGAATGGTGGGGGATTAAAGTCCCATCTGCAGAAAATGGTATTGGTTGGGTGTCGGCGATATACGTGCGAGCGCAGAACGCAGAGGGTGTGGAAGTTTATAAATAATCCGGCTGTGTATGAGATATTCCCAGGATAGACCAATATCCGGGGATTTGGTCTATCCTGGATATTAGTTTATCCCGGATATTAGTTTATCCCGGATCTCGGGCGCTGTTACATAATGTGGTTTTATCAGTAGTTTAATTTGATATTTAGTGCTGCGATTCGCTGCTTCTCGCTAATCTTTTCTCCCCCATTTTGATCGACAGCAATGCATGCTCCCCGTTTGTCAATGCGAGTAACGATCTCTCCGCGGGCGAAGGGGTTATTGCGCAGTTGTGGTGCGTCCATGATACCTGTTGTTACTGCCTTTGTGAGAGTCGCTGGATCAGTGAGGGCGTCTTTCACTTGCGATCCTGCCAGAGAGCGAATGGCATCGAGAGTATTCCTAGCTTCACTTATCAACTCTGCTTTTCGGTCTTGAACTATTGGATCAACGGTCATATCCGGCTGACCCGCTAAAGCGTTTTCGATAGCCCGGTGGGCGAGCCTGCACGCTTCGATCACATCGTCAGCAGTTGCTGCATGATGGGCTTCAGTATGACCTACGACGTGAATTATGTGGGGTTTTAATGCCATCTGCACGTAGATGGTAACTGCCAGGTGAGCGCGCGCTGCACTCAGCTCAACTGGATAGCTGAGTAACCCGGTGCGAGTTTGGCGGAAGATACGAAAGTCAGGACCAGCTAGGGGTGCAATTATCTCCATCACGGCTAGCATTTTTGCCACATCCATCGCATCGGAAAGTTCTGCAGGACTGTTGAACATCAATTGGGCGATGTAGTCGTTTACACCATAAACGCGGGCGTTGTATGCAGATAGAAAGGCAGCCGTTACTGAAATTACGTCTGGCGCATCGCGCATTCCCCAATGGTGCGGTTCGTTGAGCTCGACAGGGATGTCGTTTTCACCATACCAAGCCATCACTTTTTGGTGTTCCCGGATGGAGCCTTCCAAATCCCAAGGACCGCGCCCGTCCATCTGGTTGAACCAGAACAGCGGGATGGCGCACCAGGCGATATTAATTGTGTCCACGTACATCTCGGCTAAACGTAAAAAGTCATCTGTGCCGGAGTAAGTGCGCAGTAAAGGGAAGTTACCGCGCTGGCTGGCTTTATAAAGCGAACGGTAGTCTTCTGGGTTGCGAACGGGCACGCCACCTGCGCCTGTGCGGCGCGGACTCTGCTTTTCAGGGTGGAAGAAGTTTGCTTGAGCATCCTGGTCAATACCCAGGGAAATCACATCGATCACCTGCGCCTCTGCAATGTCGGTGATGCCCTGGCGTGTATCTTCCAACGTTGGCAGACCAAAATGATGGCGGATGATTGGAAAGGGCTGCTTCAAATCAATTCGTTCAATGGTAGTTTGGGGGAAATCGCTTTCGGACTGCTCACCTTGTTTTTCGCGTTTTAAAAAGGTCAACACTGCATCGGCAGATTCTCCGCCTTCAAAAACACGCTCGAAAAAGCCCATTGCCTGGGCTCGGGCTGCTACAGGTGGAGTTCCGCCGAAGGCAAATCGCACGCCGGCAGAGTGCAGATCATCTGCTTCTTCAGCGAAATCTGCCAGCAGACGTTCACCAGTATCTGGAGTTAGCCGGTATGATACAGCGATCATATCGGCGCCTTCGTCCCTGGCGACCTGCAAGAACTTCTTTATGGGCACAGCCGGTCCCAGAAAGATAGTGCGCCATCCGGCAGCCTCTGCCAGACGCAGGAATTTGTTCACTCCGGCGACGTGCACACATTCACCTAATGCACCTGCAACGACTGTTTGAACCTCGTTACTTCCTTGACTACTCATAAATGATCCTCTAACAAACTGTCAAATGAGAAAGTTCGTGAAGTCATCTTTCTATTTTAATGCACAAAGAGTCGTCCTGGGGGACGACTCCTTGCGGCGCTGCGGTTTCCTATGGTCCAACGAGGAAGGTCACCGCAGCGCTACTTATGTTACTACTATCATCATACATCGGCAACACCTCCTCTTTGGTGGGATAGCGGAGGAATGTGATGAGCGTGTTGGTTGCTTCCACGATCACCGTAATACGTGTAAAGTATCACATAAAACGTTCTGGATGTCAATACCGACAAATATTGTCCATTTATTATGCTGCGGACGGAATCTAATTATGGTCGTGACCTTGCGGAGGCGATAAATTTTCTGCTCCGGGCAGCTTGCCGGCAAGTTTTTGTGGTTCGTGAATTAAGATTGGCAGGTGCTGTGGACAAATCCACAATTCCTTTCCTTGATAAGAGAAATTGATCAGCGGCACTTGGTTTGAATTCAGCTCGCAGTAAAGACAAGATTGGTCCAATGACGTCATTTGATTTCCTCGTTTTTCTTTTATGTTTTTTATTTATTTGCAGTTCTTCCGGTATACGCCGGAGCGGTGATGGCAAAAATTGTGCATAAGCGCTGATCCAGCATACGAGTACGAATACGGGGATCCATATCATCTACTTTCTTGGATGAAGTAATGACAGTAGGTAGCTCAGCGTTATAGCGGTAGTTGAACAATTGGTGCAGCTTCTCGCGAGCCCAGGGCGTCATCGCCTCTGTTCCCAGGTCATCCAGAATCAGCAAAGTAGAGGTTCGTACTTCCTCAAAGCGGTGGTCAAGACTGACGGTGCTTTTTGGGTTGAACGTGGCTCGCAAATGGTCCAAAAGGTCAGGTACTACCACTAATAAAGGCGGCGACCCAACATCTTTACGAAAATTGCCGATTGCAGCAGCCAGGTGCGTTTTTCCACATCCGTAAGGTCCGCTGAAGACCAACCATCCTTTCGGGCGCTCGGCAAACTGGCGAGCGATGCGCAAACCTTTTTCAAGGTTCTTGACTTTATCTGTTGCTAACCCCTCACCTTTACGAGTTTCAAAGCTGGCGAAGGTCATTTCGTGTAGTAAATCCAGCGAGGATAACTCGGGATGTCCAGTATCGCCTACAGGACGGCGATAATCTGGCGTAGTGATGCGTACAATTGTGACCAGTTCGGGGTCTTCCAGTCGTGAACGAAGGCGCCCTTCGATCTCTGCAAGGGGTAGATTAGTAGTGACAACCAGGGGTAAGCGGTTGATATAACGGTAGTTTAAGATCTGGAAGAGCTTCTCTTGCGCCCACGGTGTTGCGCTCTGAGTTCCAAAATCGTCCATAACCAGCAGCGGCGCCCTGCGAATTTGTTCAAAACGTTCTTCAAAGGAGGTCTCCCGGTCGTTGAATGTAAATCGCAGGGAATCTAACAGGTCTGGGACCGTGATAAACAATGTTGGCACCCCATTCTCAGCCGTATGATTTGCGATTGCGGCTACAAGGTGGGTCTTGCCGCAGCCATAAGGTCCTTGAATGAGCAGCCACCCATCATGGGTTTGTGAAAATTGATGGGCGTGGTTGAAGGCGCGTTCTAACGAATCGGCTTGATGGGGCCATAAACCAACCCTGCCGCGCGGTTTGAAATTCTCGAAGGTCAGGTGCCGTAGTTCATCCAGATGGCTCAGTGAGAATAGACGTTGGTGGACTTGGGCATTGATGTCGTTTTGACGGCAGGGGCATACGTGCACTTTGCCAAATTCCGGGTGATCTAGCGGAAGTTCTAAGCGCAGATACCCCAGACCGTGACAAAGCGGGCAGTTTGGATCGCCGGGCATTTCATCGCTGCGTTGAATTGAATTATCAATGTTCGATGAAGTCCGAGTATTTTCCCTCGATGTATTCGCGGCCATTTTTCTCAGCGTATCGTTTATCTTTTCGCTCATCGCGTCCCTCTTGCTGCCAGCGCTCAAGGATAGCTTCAACGTAGCGCCAGCTTCGCTTATTGTTTTCGACCGCAATGCGCACGGCTTCTTCAATCCAAATAGGTGGGTAAGTATCTTCGGCTTCACCGAGTGCTTCAGCGATCATCGGTGTTAGCGGTCCGATATGCTCTTCATAAAGACGAAAGATGTTGGGTGTCTCCTGTATGAGTTCGACCGGTGCGTTTATTTTCCCGGTGTGACGCCATTGACCGTTGTTTATAGCTCTAACTGCGGCTTCACCTTTTGGAGAGTTCAAAAAATAAAGGCTGACCTCTTTGCCCTCCAGGTTTACATTAGCCAGTAAAAGAGTACCACGTGCAATCGCTTTCTTCAGGGATTCGTCCAACATTGATTCGGCCTCTTCTGTCGTCTCTCCCATTCCTGAAATAAATCGGTCATCCTGGACGAAATCGGACCGCTGCAGGTATCGAAAAGTACCTTCCATGCGATCAAACCGCCACAGCAAGTAAAGAGTGACCTTCAGTTCGCCCAGGTGGTTTATAGCTGGCAGCAGTTCACCAAAAAACTGTCCGGGGATGGAGGTTGTGCGTATTTTGGTTTCCGAAAAACCGCCAAAGGGTGGCATCATTTGTCCTATAGTTGAATTTGTCAAGACTGCTGTGAGATTGTGGAGTACGAAGGGGCAGCATTTTCGAACTTGGCTAATGTGCTGAGGAAGACCAGCTCAACCATGCCGGTGGGACCATTGCGGTGTTTGGAAACTTTGATCTGGGCGATGTTCTTCTTGGTTGCGTCCTGGTTGTATAATTCCGGGCGGTGAATGAACATGACGATATCGGAGTCCTGTTCAAGACTGCCGCTCTCGCGCAGGTCAGATAACTGTGGTTCTTTATCCGTACGCTGTTCGATTGCCCTTGATAGCTGTGCGGCTGCCAGTACGGGCACGTGTAATTCCCTGGCAAGCACTTTTAAATTGCGGGAGATATACGAGACTTCCTGAACCCGGTTTTCTGAACGGACACCGCTACTCATCAATTGCAGGTAATCTACCAGGATTAAATCCAATTTGTATTCCATGTGCAACCGGCGGCACTTCGTACGCAGTTGCAGAGGTGTCAGGGATGGCGTGTCGTCCAGGAACATGACTGTGTCGCCCAGCACTTCAATGGCTTGAGTAAATTTCGGCCACTCTTCTTCTTCAAGTTTGCCAGTACGCATTCTTTGCGAGTCGATACCGGTTTCCTGGGATAATAGGCGCTGAACTAATTGCTCGTTCGACATTTCAAGCGAGAACATGGCAACGTGTTTCTTGTGTATTAAGGCTGCGTTTTTACCTGCCGAAATCAAAAAAGCAGTTTTTCCAGAACCAGGTCTGCCGGCGATGATGAGTAGGTCTGAGGGCTGCATGCCTCCCAGGAGGCGGTCTAAGTCGATAAAGCCGGTCGGAACACCGAAGATTTCTTCATCACGGGTGGAAAGCTGGTCGATGCGGTCGTAGTATTCGCTCAACACCTGCTGGATCGATTTGAGATCGCGCGTCATACGGCGTTCGCTGACACTGAAGACCGCTTTTTCAGCCTCATCCATAACCGCTTCGATGCCGGCTTCTTCCTGGTAGGCTAATTTTGCAATCTCATTGGCAGCCGACAGCATGCCCCTCCGAATCGCGGTCTGCTCCACAATTCTCCCGTAGGCCTCAGCGTGTAGTGATGTCGGCACGTTGTTGATGAGTGCAGTCAGGTATGCTGCCCCCCCAATTTCTGCCAGTTGACCCATTTGGTCCAGCTCTTCTGAGACAGTTAAGGCATCGATAGGGACGCGGCGCTCGTGCAAACGAATGAAGGTTTCCCATATCCAGCGGTGGCGGTGAATATAGAAATCGTCCGGTTGCAAGAACTGGGCAACGTCGTAGTATGCCTCAGGGTTAATAAGCACTGAGCCGATCACTGCTTCCTCGGCCTCACGGCTGTGGGGAACGACTTGCGGAGCAGGAGAGGTTATTGGTTCTGGTGGAAGCATGTCTACCATCTAGTCCTTTTAACCAGCGCATCCTGACAATGCAAAATGAATCTGGTCGATAATTTAGATAATAAGATTATATTGCAAAAACGCGGGCTTATCCCCCATTTTATTATGGATTTTGAAGTTTCTTAGAAATCTATTCAGGTTTTTTTGGCTTTTTGCCTTGATCTTCGCCAGAATCATCGTCAACGTCTTCTATATCTAAACCATCAAGAAAATCATGGAATACGGAAAGCCTTTCTTCCGTTTCCTCCAGTTCAGTATCGGATAGTTGTTCACCAACCCCGTTTTCTTTTTCCCGAATATCCTCTTCGGGAATAATTCCGGCGGCATTCATAACCGCCCGGGCAACCATTATTGGGACATGGGCACGAACAGCGATTGCCAGGGCATCTGAGGGGCGAGAATCGATATTTAATGTCCTGCCGTCAGTTTCAGCCACGATATTTCCAAAGAATGTATCCTCGCGCAGTGCAACGACCTCTACCTTCACCACTCTTGCATTGAGCTGGTTGAAGACGTTTTTTACGAGATCGTGTGTCAGCGGGCGAGCGACTTCCACCTCTTGAAGCGCGATCGTAATCGATTCGGCTTCATAAACACCGATCCAAATCGGCAGGTACCGCTCTGCGTCCCGCTCGCGTAAGATAACTATCCGCTGCTGTGACATCAAGCTGACCCGGATGCTGTCAATCACAACTTCTACCATGTCCTCCATAGGGACCTCCATACAAGACGATGTGGGCAGTCTTGCGTATCGGTTTGTATTCTAACATGGGGATGGCTGGTATGCAAATGACTCAGGAAAGGATTTATTAATTTTCAAATGATGGATGTAAATCAACCACTAACATTATTGTTAAGAAATTGGGCTTATTTAATTTGCATTAATCCAAGGTTTTGGTTATAATCAAATTGGAGAGGCATGAGAAGTGGAATCATCTTTTGATTCCACGATTCATCTATTGGGAAATGGATATAATCCCCAGAATACTTTGGATTGAAGGGAGACGGGCAGTCGGCCCGTCTTTTATTCCTGGTTTGCGCAGTAAGGATTATCACGTCGAAATCGTATCTACAGGAGTAGAAGCTCTTTCCAGGTTGTCCGATATAGATCCAGACCTAGTGGTGGTCAACGCTGCCTCAATGCGTACGACAGGCAAACGGATTTGTCAGTCGATAAACGGGCAATCGGATGGCTTGCCTGTTGTGTTAATAACTGATCGTGACTTGCAAGTAACAAGAACTATCCAGGCTGATGTTGTACTCACTCTTCCCTTTACGACCAGGAAATTGATCAACCGGATTGCCCCACTCTTACCGGGGGATGATAAGAATTTACTACGTGCAGGTCCGATCAGGCTTGATCTCGATAAGAAGAGGGTAAAATGTGAAAGTAGGGAGGCAAACCTTACACCTCGGCTTGTACAACTGTTGAAATTAATGATGGAAAATCCTAATGAAGTGATTGAACGAGGTAAGATTTTCTACAAAGTTTGGGAGACTGATTACATGGGTGATACCCGGACATTAGACGTGCACATGAGCTGGCTGCGTAAAGCGATTGAAAAAGACCCACGTAACCCAAAATTCTTGATAACTATACGTGGTATGGGATATCGTTTAGATGTTTAGGTGCATACCCTAATTTAATTCTCCCCGAAAGTTTGTACCGTTTCCAGATAATGAATCGGAAGACCAATATCGTAGCGCTTACCTTCCATAATTAAACCCAAGAATCCATCTTCCTGTCTCAAACGATCAAGTGCAGAAGTGAGCTGGAATTCTCCGCGCTCTCTAATATTGTTGCGAATATTTTCTTCCAGATATTCGAACAATTGTGGTTTGATGACATACATCCCAAATACGGTTAAATATTCTTCTTCCGGCAATCCAGGCACACGCAGATCATTGCGGGCGTAATCCAAGGTCGGTTTTTCTGCGAATTCTGTGACATTCAGGATTCGATCATCCTCAATCCATACACCTGCGACCGTGCCGAAATTCGCAATCTCATTCTCTGGAGTCCTTCGAAGACCAAGGATATTGATCCCATGTTGTTGGTAGGCATCTAATAGCTGCCGGGTACACGATTGTTCCCCTGTGGATCGATACAGATGGTCTCCAAGCATGAGCAGGAAAGGTTCATCGCCAATGGCATCCTTGGCGCAATATACAGCATGACCAAATCCCTCTTGGGCAGGCTGCGTAATAAAGGAAACTCGCCTTCCTATTTCCAATATCCTGCGGGCATATTCTTGAAAATGGCGCGGCAGCTTATTGTAATTCTCAATAGTAATTTGGCTGTTGAAAAAAGATTGAAAGCCTTCCAGATCGTTCTCTTGGACGATGATGACCACTTCCTCGAGTCCAGCTTCCAACGCTTCTTCGATAATTAACAATATCGCCGGCTTTGCAATTCCGTCTTGATCGATAATTGGGAAGAGTTCTTTCTTGGTTGCCTTCGAGGCAGGAAAGAGTCGCGTTCCAAATCCAGCAGCAGGGATAAGAGCTTTGCGGACCTTCGGACCAGGCTGAAGTGTCAGTTTCAATCCCGGAAGTCCCAAATCTCTAGCCAGGATTTCAATTACAGCTTGCTGGTCGGACTCGCTGCGAGCGACAAACTGAGCAGTCCCATCTCCTTGGGAGCCAATCCCCTTGCCACCCCAAATATGTGGTTCGAGTGGTTTGTACCGCAGGATTTTATGCAGCACAGGAGATTCGAGCTCTTCAGGACATGCGGGCGTGGCGTAGTGATCGAAGAAATCTTGGGCTTCGTTCATCAATGAACCCAGTTGTTCTCCATCCGAGTCGACCAGCGTTTCTACTGCCTGGTTAACAATTCGCTTGTTTATTGGACCAAGCAGTTCTTGAACACCACGCTCCAAGTCATTTTCGGCAAAAGGATAGCAGCGGTTCAGCCGGTTCAATATTTCCATAGTGTTTTTATGGGCTTGCAAATCAACAAGGACGAAGTGTAGCTTCTTCTCTACTTGGAGTTCTTTTGTGTCTAATCGATCTCCGTCAAAAACCATCAGCACAGGTCGGTTTCCAAAAGCGCAGCCCTGGTCCATTCTCCCGCAGCGCGACGGTGTTGTGATCTCGCCCTGGTATGCCAGTTCCATCTCGCCCCGAATGGTGAGTTTTAAGTCATAAACACGATTGAATGCTCGTGCCGTCAGGACACATATTGCCGCACTGGAGGAAAGCCCTTTTTTGATCGGCAGATCTGTATTGTAATTGTCGATCACCAGACCGCGCACATGATAATTAGTTAAAAACTGGTAAGCCACACCGGCTATATAGCTCCAGAAACCACCTTCTTGGGCTTCTTTTATCAACGCTTCTGGCATCATTGGGATTTCGTAGGGGCCGCGCTGAGTACCATCTGGAGTTTTCGATGTCAGCACAAGCGATGTCGGATGCGGCTCGACTTGTGCATAAATTCCTTGATCTGTACCGCAGATGAGAGTGAAACCTTTTTCGATGTCAGCATTAAGGCGCCGGTATCCACCAGCCCAATCGGAGTGTTCGCCAAATAAACAGATTCTTCCAGGTACAAAAAGTTTCATATCCCTTTCTCTACGACTTGTTGTTGTTCCCCGTTCACGTTCACAAAGCGTATGCAGCACAAATTGCCAAGTGACGAGGGCGAAAGTTGGATTTCTTGCCCAATCGGTTCTTTTTTGAGTGGACGAACTGCCTGACCCGCGCTGTAGAAAAGCTCTCCGTCCCAACTTGGATCGACTTCCCAATAATCCAAATCAGGCACGATTGCAGACCCTAAGGAGATTGATTCGTCCTTAAATTCAATTGAATTTGGCTGGTCTAGATTGCGAATGTTAATTTCTGCATTAAGTTCCTTCTGTAGCACAAAAGGATTCGCATTTATAGATATCAACCTCTTGCGGGTTGTGTGGACAGCTAGCCAGTTGATGTCGCTGACGATGTAGTGTCTACCCAGGCGTTCGGCGGCAACTGCCGTCGTACCGGAACCGCAGAAGAAATCAGCCACCAGATCACCGGGGTTTGAGGAAGCTAGAATTATGCGTGCTAACAGGGCTTCAGGTTTTTGGGTTGGGTAGCCCGTTCGTTCGTTGTGCAATCTGGCAATAACCGGAAAGTACCACCAATCTTCGGGCACTTTTCCCCTTTCCAAGTCCGGAACCTTGCCAAAACCGGCTTTGGGTGAGGATGCAAATGTTTTTATGGTGTTGGGATTATAAGGTTGGCGAACAGCATCGGCATTGAATGTGTATCCCTTCCCCTTGGTGTACACCAGGATTGTGTCATGCTTGCGGTTAAATGCACTGCGGATTGGTGAGGGACCATGATAGGTCCAGATGATCTCGTTTAATAACCGGTCCGGCCCAAAAATCTCGTCGAGCAATACTCGTGCATAAGAGTTGGCATGCCAATCCAGGTGCAGATATAGTGTGCCATCCTGTGCCAAAAGACGATGCATCATTTGCAGGCGCGGGTAAAGCATATCCAGGTATACGTCAAGGTCCGGCCAATCATCGGTATATCCTTCTGTGAGGTGCCAGTCCTGCGGACGCCGCGAATCTTCACCCCGACCTACACGCGCTGAATATTGACGGTTTGTGAAAAAAGGAGGGTCGGCGTAGATCAGGTCGATCTTGCCTTCGTAGCAGGGTAATAGAGCCGACATAACAGGCAAATTATCACCCAGGATGACACGGTCTTGGGGCAGGGACTCAGGTCCTGATGGGGGATATCCATACCCGTGTGGATATACGACATTGAACGTTTCCAGCGAGGCTGGCAGCGGAGTAAGTTCTTTTTTGGATTCCCAGTTTAATGTGGGCATAGGTAATTCTTAAGGGTGAAGAGATGGTTAAGCGTTAGAGATTTTGGATCACTTTTTCCGATCCCCAAATTTCTCTTTCAATATTTCCTCTAAAGTCGGTTGACCGATTATTTGCAGCTCGTAGCGTACTCGTTGGGTCGGCTTGTTGATTTTTATAATGCGGGTCAGGTCGATTGGAGTTGCGATGAGGACAAGGTCAGCATCGGCATTGTTTATCGTTTGCTCGAGCTCCCGGATTTGGGTCTCGCCGTACCCCATGGCGGGCAGCACCTCTCCTGTCGTGGGATATTTTTGGTAAGTGGATTTGATCGATCCGACCGCAAAAGGACGCGGATTAACAATCTCTGCGGCTCCAAAACGGCGGGCTGCAACCCATCCAGCGCCGTATGACATTTCCCCGTGTGTCAGGGTAGGTCCGTCTTCAATAACAAGTACACGCTTGCCCTTGATCCTCGCTGGATCATCGACGAACAGTGGAGATGCGGCCTCGATCACCACAGCATCTGGGTTAATGGCTCGCAGGTTTTCGCGTACTGTGATCACATCTTCATATCTGGCGGTATCCACCTTATTGATTACGATTACATCGGCAGTACGAGCGTTAGTCTCACCGGGATAGTACGAGATTTCGTGACCCGGGCGGTGCGGGTCAGCGACTACAATTTCTAAGTCGGGTTTGTAAAAAGAAAAATCGTTATTGCCTCCGTCCCACAGGACGATATCTACCTCCTGTTCAGCTTGCCGGAGAATGCGCTCATAATCTACACCAGCGTATACGATCACATTGTTGTCGATGTGGGGTTCGTACTCCTCTCTTTCTTCTATCGTGCATTCATATTTATCTAAGTCGCTGTAATCCGCAAAACGCTGTACGGCTTGTTTGGTAAGATCTCCGTAAGGCATTGGATGGCGGATAGCAGCAACCTTGAAACCCATATCCCGCAGGATAAGGGATACCCGGCGCGTTGTTTGGCTCTTGCCGGCGCCCGTCCGGACTGCGCAGATGGAGATGACAGGTTTCAGCGACTCCAGTTGGGTAGCATGGGTGCCCAATAAGCGGAAATCGGCGCCGGCAGCCTGAACCTGGGACGCCTTATGCATAACATATGCGTGTGGAACGTCGCTGTACGCAAAGATGACCTGCTCTACTTTTTTTTCTTGGATTAAATTCTCCAGCGCTTCCTCAGCGTAGATTGGAATCCCTTGAGGATAAAGGGGACCAGCCAGTTCGGCAGGATAAGTACGTCCTTCGATATCAGGAATTTGAGTTGCGGTGAAAGCGACGACGTTGTACTCGGGGTTAGCGCGAAAGAAAACGTTGAAGTTGTGAAAATCGCGCCCGGCGGCGCCCATGATGAGGATACGGATAGGTGGCATTTGTTGGGTTGACTCCTTTATATGAGATTAGGATTGTTGTGGTTTTAGGTAAGGAATAGAAGTGTCATGTGCGAGAATGTATAACTAGGTCGATCACATAGTTTCTGGTGCGGTTATTCCCAGGATATTCAGAAGGTTTGCGATTGCTTGCCTGGAGGCCGCAACCAGTCGCAGCCGGAATGCGCGCAGTTCGGGTTCAGCCTTCAGCACCGGACACTGATTGTAGAAGTCGCTAAAAGCGCGTGCAATTTCGTAAACCAGGTTGGTCAAGTGGAGCGGTTTATACTCTTTCGCTGCGCGCTGTATTTCAGCGGGTATGCGGGATATCAGGTCGATAAGTTGGATTTCAGATGGGTGTAATTCATGCTCGGGCTTCAACGGGTCCGGAAGAGGTCCTTCCATACGGCGTAGGATGCTGTTGGCGCGTACATGAGCATATTGGATGTACGGAGCAGCCTGCCCATCGAAATCCAGGGCGCTCTCCCAATCGAACGTAACAATTTTAACATTATCACGCGCCAGCATCGTGTACTTCAAGGCGCCCAACGCCACAGCTTGTGACACTTGGAGTTTTCGTTCTTCGCTCAAGAGCGGGTTTTTCTCTTCCACGATTTGATATGCCCTCTCAGTCGCTTCGCGGATTAAATCCTCCAGCAGGACAACCGTACCTTCTCGAGACGACATGGTAACATTTCCTGGTAGGTTGACGATCTCATATGCAAGGTGGTAGCAGTCCTTTGCCCATGCGTAGCCCATGATTTCCAAGGTTTTAAATATCTGCTGCATATAAAG
>JAUWPO010000036.1 GCA_030611505.1 Chloroflexota bacterium | reverse complement strand
TTAACATGCACAAGGACATGGAGGGAACCCAAAAATGTGTGGAATCGTCGGATACATCGGCTCGCGTGACGCGACGCAAGTTATCCTTAATGGATTGAAGCGGCTTGAGTACCGCGGCTACGATTCGGCTGGAATAGCCGTCCTGCAAAATGAGGAAATTGAAATCCGCCGGGAGGCAGGCAAGTTAACCAACTTGCAGCGATTGATCGAAGCCCACCCGCTGTCAGGTCGCATAGGTATTGGGCATACACGTTGGGCTACTCACGGTGAACCCAGCGCACGTAATGCCCACCCACACCTCAGCGCCACCGGCGATGTGGTTGTGGTCCACAATGGAATCGTCGAAAACTTTCTCGAGCTACGCGAGGAGTTAAGTGCTGAAGGCGTGGTGTTCAGGTCGGATACAGACACAGAAGTAATCGTTCATCTGGTCGAACGCTACCTTTCGAGCGGCACAGACCTGGTTGAAGCAACTCGCAAAGCCCTATCTCTTCTCAAAGGCGCTCACGGGATTGTGATCCTCTCTTCCCGGGAGCCAGACAAGATCGTTGCAGCCAGAATCGGCAATGCTGGAGGTGTAGTAATTGGTGTCGGAGACGATGAGATGTATTTGGCATCGGATTTGCCTGCCATCCTTGAATATACCCAGCGGGTTGTATTCCTCGAATCGCGCCAGATGGCTGTCGCATATCAAGACAAACTGGATATTACGACTCTGGATGGCAAACCGGTAATTTTCGAAGAACACCAAGTCACCTGGGACCCGATTTCAGCAGAAAAAGGCGAGTATCGTCACTTCATGGAAAAAGAGATCCACGAACAAGCGCGCTCACTCACCGATACCATTGCAGGAAGAGTGAATATCGAAGATGGTCACCACATTCATCTCCCAGAATTAAACCTGACTCGAGAGCTGGCCAAGCACATTGATAAGATCATTATCATTGCCTGTGGTACGGCAGCTCACGCCGGAATGGTCGGAAAGATTCTTATCGAGCGCATCGCTCGCATCCCGGTCGAGGTCGATATCGCTTCAGAGTTCCGCTACCGGGATCCTATCGTGGACCAGGACAGCGTAGTGCTGGCGATCAGCCAATCTGGTGAAACTGCAGACACTTTAGCAGCTATGGAAGAAGCCCGGCGTAAAGGGGCTACATTATGGTCAATTGTGAACGTGATCGGATCGCAGGTAATGCGCATCGCTGATGGATACATCTCGATGCAATGCGGTCCTGAAATCGGAGTTGCGTCCACTAAAGCTTATACTGCCCCGTTAGTCGATCTATATATGCTCGCAACCCTGCTTGGAGATTTACGCGGCACGCTCAACGATCACGTCCGTGAACAGCTCATCGCCGACCTTCGTTTGATACCGGATTTGGCAGGGCGCTGCCTCGAGCGTGAAGATGGGGTGAAAAAAATCGCGCGCAAATTGATGCACACCAACCACTGCCTCTATTTAGGACGCGGTATCAACATGCCAACTGCGTATGAAGGAGCACTTAAACTGAAAGAAATCTCCTACATCCATGCAGAAGGCTATCCAGCCGGCGAGATGAAGCACGGACCTATCGCATTGATAGATAAAGCAATGCCTGTTGTAGTCATTGCACCAAAAGATCCCTGGTATGAGAAGATGTTCAGCCAAATAGAACAAGCCAAGGCTCGAGATGGATCAGTAATTGCTGTAGCTACTGATGGAGATGAGTTGATACTTGATGTAGCTGATTACGTCATCTGGGTACCTGAAACCCCGTGGATGCTCAGCCCCGTTACGACCATCATCCCACTCCAAATGCTTGCTTATCATATCGCTGCTTTACGCGGTTTGGATGTGGATCAACCACGTAATTTAGCTAAATCTGTAACGGTCGAGTAACATCAAGATGATCCGAATTCTTTCATCTCATAAATTGGCAAAATCTTCAAAATTCCTATCCCCGCCACAAGCGGACGGCGTATTACGGAATTTTGCCCCTTCGGGTACAGATTTTGCTAAAACTTGGAACCCACGTAGCAAGCTACGTGGTATTCCAACTAGAATAAACATCGGTGGGTGATAATCTACACCCACCGATTAGGTAATTCTTAAAAATCACGAAGTAAGATTCAGCTTTCGTCCAAATACGCCTTATCCAACAATTCAAATGTATGATAAACCGGCATTGAGTTTCCATTCGTACCCAAATGGGACTGTATCTGCACTATACATCCGATGTTGCCAGTTACCACAACGTCAGGGCCAATTTCAAGTATATTATCCACTTTCCTCTTTCCTAATTCATTAGCAATTTCCGGGTGTTCTAGGTTATATGTCCCGGCTGAGCCGCAACAAATTTCCCCTTGGGGAACTTCCAATAACGAAACGTTGGAAATGCTGGCGATCAAATTACGAGGTGCGCTGGTAATACCCTGGGCATGAGCCAAATGACACGCATCATGGTAAGCAACCTTTATTGAATCTGACATAACTGGTGTTTCCCTCAGTCCAAGGTTATCAAGAAATTCACTTACGTCTTGGACTTTATTAGTAAACTCTTGAGCTCGGGGTTCATCCTCCATACCTTTAAAAAGTAAAGGGTATTCTTTCATCCCCGAACCACAACCGGCTGCATTAGTTAAAATTGCATCGACATCGTCGGGAAAGACGCTAAAATTTACTCTTGCAAACTGGCGGGCTTGGTCAGTATTACTGGTATGTATACTTAATGCTCCGCAACAAACCTGTTTGGAAGGGATAACGACTTCAACACCATTCCTGACCAAAACACGGATAGTTGCCCAGTTGATCTGCTGCGCGAATACCTGCTGTACACAACCAGTAAGCAGAGCCACCCTCGCCCGTCGATTTCCCTGTGCATGTACAAGTTCCGGCAGCGTTTCAGTTTCCGGCAATCGCTCCGGCAGCAGCGCAAGCACATCCTGCATACGCTTTGGCATAACCGTGAGAAGTGGTTTGCTCATCAACCCCAAACTTGCCGCTGAACGGAAGCGGTTGGGATAAGGCAGCGTTTCATTGATCAGTTTACGCTTTAAGCGGTCCGTGACAGTATGTTCAATCTGACTCTGGGCATAGACCCGGAACGGAAGAACCAGCTCACCATACTGAACTCCCGAAGGGCAGGAAGTTACACACGCCATACATCCCAAACATTGATCAATGTAGGGCATGACTTCCTGATAATTGAGTTCACCTTCTAAAACCGACTTCATCAAGAATATGCGGCCGCGCGGCGAGTCCATCTCTTCGCTTAGTACTTGATAAGTAGGACATGTAGGGAGACAAAATCCACAGTGTACACAAGCTTCAATCGCAGAAACCATATCCTCGATCTGAGGACCAATTTGCTCGACTAACTTCGTGACCGGAACGGTGTGCTTCATCTATACCTCCACAAAGCGATTGATTGGATCGAGCGCGGTTTTTACACGGCTGTAAAACGAAACGGAGGGATACTCACCCAACCGCAATCGCTCCGAAGAACCGAGAATTACAAGTCCATACAAACCTTGTTTGACTATCACGGGTTCTATACTCTCGGGTGATTCCTTCACAGCCAGCCATCCAATCTGACCAGCGCAGCTATAACGTCTAAGCATTGATTCGCGTTTCACTTCCCCTTCCAACGCCAGGATTCGCCCGTGCGTCATCGGCAACTTGATCAGCGACCACCCTCCAGGAACCCAATTAAATTCGCGCAATTGCTGCCAGATTATTTCCTCATCTGAACCATTAAGGATCTCACCCTGATTGTACATCTTGTAAAGACGATCGATACGCGCTGGCATTGTTTTTGCGGATCCGCCGATACGAATCCAAACTCCGAAGCCCGACTCTGTCGGCGCCATTTCGATCGCATCGATGTCTAAATGAGAAACTGACGCCTGTTGTAAAGCCTGGAGAGCATCCACCAGAGTGTCAAAATCGAGCTGGAGTGTAGAAAATAATTCTGGCGCAGGAAACACTTTAAAAGTCAATTCCACAATAACGCCCAGAGTTCCGAGACTGCCGATCATAAGTTTGGCAAGGTCAAATCCAGCCGCATTCTTGACGACTTTACCACCACCCCGGACTAATTCTCCAGAGGAATTAACATAACTCACACCGAGCAGAAAATCACGCACCCCGCCATAACGATATCTCCCAGGTCCGCTCAAACCCGCTGCAACGGTCCCGCCGAGGGTGGCGCCGTGCTCAACTAGCGGAGGATCAAAAGGCAGGTACTGACCGTTCTGTGAAAGGGCTTGATTCACATCTACAATACGAGTTCCAGCTAAGGCAGTAAATGTGAATTCCTCCGGTTCGTACTCCTGCAGCCCTGAAATTAAAGTCATATCTAAGGTTGTCACACCATCCACAGAAACTGTGAGAGCCGTCTTGGTTCCCGCTCCATGCGAAAAAATGCGTGGGGCTTCCTTAACAAACGCTTGAACCTCTGATACTGAAGCTGGTTTTCTATTGATCATAGATTGCACCTCCATTATTGAGAAAAATAGAATCAATATCCAGAAACATCTTGCCTCTATTAGAGATTTTTTGCGGGTCAATCACGTTATACAACTGGCGCATGGTATTCATCTCAACCTCATTGAACATTTGAGGTAAATAGGCGCGCTTTTCCATTCCAACTCCATGCTCACCCGTGATCGAACCTTCACTTTGGATGCATATGTGAATGATGTCACCTGCGATCTCCTCTGCTCGTTCCAGAGATCCAGCTTCGCGACCGTCATACAGGATAAGCGGGTGTAGATTGCCATCACCGGCATGGAATACATTCGCCACACGCACATTATATTGTTTGCTTAATCGCTCAATCTCCGCTAGTGTTTCTCCTAAACGGCTCCTGGGGACGACACCATCCTGCACAATATAATCCGGACTCAAGCGACCAACAGCCGAGAATGCACTCTTGCGACCCTTCCAGATGCGGGCACGGTCGGCATCGTCTTGTGCCACCCGGATTTCCTGAGCACCCGAAGATTCAATTACACCCATTAATTGCTCAAATTCCTCTTCGACCTGGTTTTTTTCCCCATCTATCTCAACAATCAGCAATGCCGTCGCTCCAGGTGGATAGTTAGCTTGAACCGCAGCTTCAGCTGCCTGGATAGCCAGTTCATCCATCATCTCCATCGCGCCTGGTAATAAACCAGAAGCCACTACTTGTGAAACTGCGTTGCCCGCACCCTCCAACGAGCTATAGGAGGCTAAAACAGTCTTGAAAATCTCCGGCTTCGGCATCAATCGCAGAATTACCTCCAGGGCAATTCCGAACAACCCCTCCGAACCTACGAACAAACCGACCAGATCGGGTCCGATTCCTTCCAAGCTCTCATCCCCCAATTGAACGACTTCACCGTCGGGAAGAACCGCTTTTATTCCTAAAACGTGATTGCTCGTCATGCCGAATTTCAGACAATGAGCACCGCCCGAATTGAACGCCAGATTCCCGCCAATCGTGCAGATTGGCTGGCTGGATGGATCAGGGGCATAGTACAAGCCGTATGGTTGAGCAGCGGCGCTCACATCCAGGTTCACCACACCTGCTTCAACCACTGCAATCCTGTTCTCGGGGTCTATACGCAAGATGCGGTCCAGCCGGTTCAGCGCGATAACGATGCCGCCTTCCACCGGCAGTGAACCACCCGAGAGGCTTGTACCGCTGCCCCTCGCCACAAATGGAATTTGATAACGACCGCAAAGCCTCACAGTTTCAATCACTTCATTTTGAGTTACAGGAAGAACCACTGCCAGTGGACGTACGCGGTAAGCGGTAAGCGCATCCGATTCGTATGGAGTGAGCTGTGCGGGCTGGGTTAGAAAGCGCTCTGCGGGATAGATTTGGGAAAGATCAGATAAAAATTTGTCTGGGTTCATTCGTTGGATCTCCTTAATTGCTCATTCAACCAGGTGATCGCTTCGTATTTTAAGGGTTCCTAATTGGAAGTGTGATTACTGCTCTAGATTTACTCCTGTGCAAAAGTGTCGATTAACAGATTTACATCTCCTCCTACCGGATACAATATCGGACACGTACACCCATTCCTGCGGTACTCATCCACTTTAGCACGCGCCTCATCCGGTGTTCCGGAGGCACTGATACGCAGGATAAGCTCATCAGGAACAAGGTGCTTGGCCTCTTGTATTTGTTCTTTCGTAGCCGGCCAACCCAGTATGGAATGAATCTCGGAGACAACTTCCTGGGACACCCCAGAAGCTTTTGCAATGTGAGGCTGTTGAGCTAGATACTGGGTGAGCAGTTCGCGAGTTGTGTCCATTGCTCGCTCTTGATCGTAATCTACAGAACATACTACCAACTGTGGTCTGTCGATATCATCCAGTGTACGACCACTTTTCTTTGCTCCCCGTTCCAGCAGTTCCATCGCCCGATTATTGTATTCAGGCGGCACGCAATAATTCAAAACGACACCATCTGCTATCTCGCCGGTCAATTCCATCATTTTGTCCCCAGTGGCTCCGATCATTATGGGCACGTTACGGGGTTCACGTCGACCATGGACTATATCCAGTTCAATACCTTCGACACTGACGAATTCGCCGTGATATGTCACTCTTTCCATGTTGAGCAATCGTCTCAGAATCTCCACAGTCTCACGCATGGCTGTGAGCGGTTTACGCCGTTCGATCCCAACATCCCGTGCTAACGGGTCCCACCAAGCGCCTATCCCGCAGATGACCCGGTCAGGCGCCAGGTCGTCCAGTGTCAGGAAAGTTGCCGCCAGCAGACCAATGTTGCGAGTCCAGTTATTAATTACCCCAGATCCAACCTTGAGCCGCTCAGTTACGGCGGCATATGCTGCCATTGGAACAATTGCATCCCGCACCAGCCGAGATTCGGCTTGCCAGACCGCTTCAAATCCACGTTTCTCTGCATACTGCACGTAATCTAACCCATCTCTTAGATCATGGGCATCTTGAAGGTAAAGGGCAACACGTTCAGACATATGACCTCCTATCTGTTATTCATTCTTTCAAATGAGTATTTCAAATTTCCGGTAATATCGTCATTCCAAAAACATATCACATTGAGGGTAAATCAATCAAAAATATTCGAAAATGAAGTCTCCAACCTCTCGATTACCATTTCCAAATCTTCCGGCATGTCCATATCTAACGCCAGAGAAGGCAGCTCCAAGATTTCCAGCCTCGCACCAGCTTGCAGCGCTCTTTCGCAGTGGCGTTGAAAAGAACCAGGACCGAAATCATATTCGATCAAACCAATCGGGCACACCAATAACGCATTCGTACCCTGTCGACGATGGTCTGGAGCCAGGACAACAACCGGAGGGTCAACAGCTATGTCCAGCATAGCAATTACGTCTTCCGGTGAAATCAAGGGCAAATCTGCCGGTACGATCAACAAGCCGCGGGTGGCATAATTTTTAGCTACAATAGTCGCACGCGCCAATGCCACATTCAGTTCAGGCGCTCCGTTTTCCAATACCGTCCTTGCTCCGTGTTCCCGAGCCAAAGATAAGGCAGCCTGATCGCGGCTGATCACCAATATCTGCTCAATTTCGGGGATTGCATTAAGTGTTTCGAGCGTATGAGTCAAAAGACGGCGGTTTAAATCATTGCGTTCTTCAGGTGAAAGCACCCCCGCCAGGCGCGATTTTCCTCGACGCAGGGGTTTTACAGGTACTATCGCCCATAGAGCCATATATTTCTATACCTCGCAATTTTGAATTTTTTTTAAAGAGCCACGAATGTAAGCATACTGGTAATATCTGGTCCTGGGCGATCCCTCTTCTCTCTTAAGTATTATATCCGATGCTAGGCGTTATTCTTGAAATTATTATGAGATTCTGTAATCTTTTAAGCTGAATTTTCACAACTTCATCCCAAATTCAACCACCTCCTCTGCCAAGCGATATCGGTCTTCCTGCGTCGTCATCAGCGTATTCGTAAGGCAGGTTTCGATACCCAAATCTATGATGGATTCATGGAGCTCAGCATCGATTTTATCCATGATAAAACCGCTGAGCAAATCGGCATAATGCCTCGCTACGGATAGCGCGCTGGGTTGGATGCCCAATTCTGTGTACATTTTTGCCGCCGGGCCTTTTACAGCCTTACCTCCGATAATTGGAGAAACAGCGACAATACGACCTTTTGACGATACAACATCACGAATGCCCGGAACTGCCAATATCGGATCCAGACTAACCCACGGATTCGATGGGCAAAATATCACCAGGTCTGCTTTGTTAAGCGCCTCCAATACCCCAGGCGCAGGCCGGGCGTCTTCCACGCTTTCAAAACGAAAGCCGGAAACTGCGGGATGGCATTGACGGTGGACGAAATATTCCTGAAACGGCATTTCCCCCTCGTTGGTATATACCCGGGTTGGAACCACATCGTCGCTCATGGGAAGAATTTGGGCGCCAATTCCCAGGGCAAGGCAAAAATCGCTCGTTATCTGGCTCAGCATTTCTCCACTCCGCAGCCGACGACTGCGTTCCAGATGCAGTCCCAGATCTAGATCGCCCAAACGAAACCAGGTTGGTCCGCCTAGGGACTCCACAATCTCCAGCGCACGCCAGGACTCACCAGCTCTCCCCCAACCAGTGGCTGGATTAGCAATGCCAGCCAAGGTATAAAAAACAGTATCCAGGTCTGGACAAATTTTCAGACCGAGATGCTCAAAATCATCGCCAGTATTTACGATCACTGTGAGATCAGCGCCAGATGATAACTGTGCCAGTCCGTCAGCAAGTTTCGCCCCACCCACTCCACCGGCAAGCGCCACAATTTTCATGAAGGTTCAGGGGTTAGCGGATCGGGGATAGTGGTTTTAAACAGCTTCATTGTTCAACAAACTCCAACTGGCTGAATATTAATAGCAATTCGTTTGATCAGCATAATCAAGGGATCAGTGATCCTCGCTGTTTATGAAAATGGGGCAAATGACCGTTTTAGCGAAACAGGTCCTCCTCTTCAGGTCGCAACAGCTCTCCCAGGGATGCGTCGCAGGGTGGATATGGAAATCCTCTCACATGAATAACTGGTTTTTTTTCATCGGACTGCCCCATAACGAGGGAAGCTGCCGCGGCCAACTCATCCGCAGCTCCAACCTCGGTTGTCTGCAGTCGATAGCCGAACATATCCGACTTTCCGCGTAAATCAACCAGACCCGGCACACCTGCCATGCCAATCGTAATCCCCACTGTTCCAAGGCGCCATGCACGACCATGCGAGTCAACGATCAATACGCCCAACTTTTTAGCGCTCGCAGCCTCCAGCCTCATTCGCAATTCACGTGCCGATTTATCTGGATCTTCTGGCAGCAGTAGCACCCATGCATCCAAACCTTCGCTGATATCCCCAACATTTGAATGGTCAATACCAGCATTTGCGCACACAAACCCCAGGCGATGTTCTACAATGATCGTTCCCGGGCGGGTACGCAGCACACAACTGCTCTCACGCAGGATCAATTCCACCAAACGGGGGTCTTTTTGAATCTTGTGAGCCAACTCAAAAGCTTCTACCGATGGTTTGACCTGATTCAGGTTTACAAACCGGTCTTCGGATTTTGATACGATTTTTTGTGCCAGGACAAAAATGTCACTATCTTGCAGAACAATGCCCTCTCTTTCTATACTATCCAGGATCACTTGAACCAAATCATCACCCGGTTTGATTATCGGAATTCCAGGAAGGGGGGTAAGGATTAATGTCATGTAGTAGTCTTTAGTCGGCAGTAGAGAACACTGTTTAAGTCTTTTATCTTAAATCCCAGGGCGTGCGAGACCTGGTAGCTAAGAGGAGGGGATTGTGCTAATCACCTGATCCCTCACACCCTTATCCCTGTAACCCCAATACTAGCCGTCTTCACGCCGTAGTTTTTATTCAAACTGATCAAGAGCGATGTCAATCCTTCCACTACGATCGCATTATCCAGACCGCCAGCGAAATATGCCCGCATCCCAGCAGCGCCGGCTAGTTTGATGATTTCATCAGCCGCCGCCGGATCATCTGCACACACCAACACATCGGTGTCAAGAGTTCCTCCCAGGTTCTTACTCAATGTATGCGCTGGAACATTTTGAAAGGCGGCTACCACTCGCGCACCTTCTCCCAGGATATCTTGAGCAATACGCGCTGCGGAGGGTGGTGAAGGGGGGCGGGGATCACGAAAGTCAATTCTGGCTGTAGCATCAACCAGTATCTTTCCTTGCAAATCCTCTTTTAAACCTTCTAACGCCGCCCGGTGCGCTGAATAAACCACGGTAAGCACACAAATATCTGCACTCTGAGCCGCTTCATTGTTCTGCTTACCTTTGATCGTTTCGATATTGAGCTGTTCATTCAATTTGGCAGCCGTCGCTTGCGCCTTTTCGGTTTTGCGTGAGCCAATAATGATCGCATAACCTGCCAGCGCCCACCTCATTGCCAGCCCAGGTCCTTCTTTCCCGGTGCCACCCAGGATTGCCAGTTTTGGCAGCGAGGATTGTGGTTGTTGATTTTTTTCCATATGATTTCCTTTAACTTATTGGCTGTTTGGTTACAAATTCCAAATTTAATGTTTTTTAGAGTTAATAAAGTGATATACCGATAGTTCAAATCCCGAATTGTGCGTAGTATCTCTCCCATACTGAAGGCGCTTGACGGCGGGCTTCCGAAGTGATCGTATCTTCATCTAACGTCAGCAACTCTCTATCGTGCATGAGTACCTTCCCCGCCGCAATTGTCGTCGTAACCATCCTCTCCTGAAAACCAAACACGATTTGCCAGGGTAAATTGTCAACCGTCAGCGGAGTGTGGGGATGGTAGTCCACGAAGATCAGGTCGGCGTGAGCTCCTGGCACGATAACGCCCAATGGAGCACCCCCGAAAAATGAACCCGCAAGCCGCGCATTGTTGTAAACAGCCATTTGGACCACATCCAGCGCCGACATCCTGCGCGGATCGCGGTGCCATACCTTATGCAGCAGATAGGCAGTTTTCCATTCCTCCCACATCGAGTGCGGGAAACCGTCCGTGCCCAGACATACATTGACACCCGCACGCAGCATGCTCTCAACTTCCGCGACACCCACGCCGTTGTTCATGTTCGAACGAGGCTGGTGTGTGACCCAGGTGCCTGTTTCAGCCAGTAAGCCCACTTCACGCGCATCGACATGAATCGCATGGGCAACAATTGTATTTGGACCGAGTATGCCGTGTCGTTCAAGCCGGTCCACGACTCGCAAGCCCGATTTACCCAGGCTGTCGTATTCGTCAACTTCATGTTCCGCAACGTGAATGTGAAACCCCACACCCTCCGGAGCCGTCTCTCGGCAGGCATCTAATGTGCGGTCGGATAAAGTCAGGCTGGCATGCAGCCCGAAAGTAGCTGCCACTGTGCCTTCAGCGACGTTTTCTCGGCGAGTACGCTCGATGAAGCGCACATTTTCTTCAATTCCAGCTTTCGCTTTATCCTCTCCATCCCGGTCGGTCACCTCGTAGCACAAAACTGCTCTCACCCCCGATTGATCTACCGCCTCAGCGATCACGTCCAATGATCCTGCCAAGGCATTAGGGGAAGCGTGGTGGTCAATCAGTGTCGTCGTACCGTTTTTGATCGCATCGATGAGCATGACCAATGCAGAAGCGCGCACATCTTCCTCAGTTAGGGATTTATCGAGAGGCCACCATAGCTTTTCCAGAATATCAGGGAAATCCTTGGGTGCACTACCCGGTATAGCGAGACCGCGCGCAAAAGCGCCATAGAAATGGGTATGGGCGCAGATATTTCCAGGCATCACGTACTGCCCACATGCATCCAGACGCTGCTCCCGGGGGTAGAGCTCCAACAACTCATTTTGCAGCCCAACCTCGCTGATGTGAGCGCCCGAGATGCGGATCGCCTGGTTTTCTAAGATTTGATTCGGCTGCTCCCAGGTGATGATTTTTGCGTTAGTAATTAGCATGGATACCTTCCTTCTTAGTAACTCGGGCTCACACACCCGGATAAAACTACAGAAACCTCGTCATCTGCATTTAATCAAACACGGCCGGTCTATCCGAATCATCCAGTACCGAGAATGCATCCGTTATATGACGTTGTTTCGTTCGCTCTCCAGACAACATTAAGGGAATTTCCTCTCTCCCAAAGAATCCGACCTCGCTGGTCTCATTGCTGGTCCGGGCTTCACCGCCTAATAAATCGCATAAAAACACGATCTTATATGCATGGAAGATTTCCAGCGGACCCAGACGGTTAGCATCATAAACACCTATCACTTTACGTGCCTTAACAAGGAATCCCGCTTCTTCACGGACCTCCCTTTCAGCCGCTCCGGACGGAATATCCCCTACGTCCGCCCATCCACCGGGCATCGTCCAGCCCCCGTCTATCCATTCGCGCACCAAAAGTAGTTTTTCATCCCGAAATACGGCTGCGCGCACGTCAACACGCGGAGTGGCATAGCCAGTTTGAGAAACAAATATATTCACAAGTTCGTTTATTTCTAAGCTGGAATGATCGCTTACCATTTCAGCCGCAATCTCACCCAGACGTTTGTGCCGCTCACGCGCAAATTCGTTTTCCGCAAAAAACAATCCGGTTTGGGATAAAGCCTGGATTTCGCGTGCCAACTCAAGCCAACGAGGTGTCGTATCTTCGTCCATTTATCTCGCTACAACTAACATAAAATACACATTATCCTGATATTCACAGTATTGAGGAGTCATTCGTAGTCCTTCTCTGCGCTCGGGATAAAGCTCAGGGCAAGCATCGCAAAACCCAGGGCGTGGGAGCCCTGGCAGCTAAGGCGAGGAAATTGCTTCGTCGTTCCTCCTCGCAATGATAATTCATCTAACAATATGTTTATCCAAGTTGCAGTTTCCTGATAACCTCTGCCTGATCAACCGGAAGCCGGTCAATTCTGACACCTACCGCATTATATACTGCATTAGTAATCGCAGGAGTTGTCGGGATGCTGACAATTTCACCAACACCCTTTGCGCCATAAGGTCCTCCCGCGGTTGGATGCTCAACGACTATTGTGGTAATTTCAGGTGTAAAAATAATAGAGGGGACGCGGTAGCGCGCCATCCGGTCCGTGAACACCTGTCCGTCTTCGACTATGAATTCTTCGGTAAGCGCATTTCCCAATCCCATCATCACTCCCCCTTCCATCTGACCCTCCAGACCCAAAGGGTTGATCGCCTTTCCGACATCATTGGCTGCGATCACTCTCAAAACGCGCACCTCACCTGTTTTTGTGTTTACCTCCACTTCTGCTGCCTGGGCGGCAAAGGAGTAAGCAAAATGCATGTCGCCGCCCTCTCCTAATGGGTCCGTGGTTGGTGCCCAGTACTCATACAGGACACGCGGTTCTCGACCTTCTGCCCGCATGAAACCCACGATCTTTCCAAGTGGGATTGATTTACCATCCACCTGCGCTAATCCCTCAATAAAACGGATCGATTCAGGGGGTTGGTCGAATCTTTCAGCCAGCGTGGTTGTGATTGCCTGTCGCAGCGTCCTGGCAGCATGCAGGGCTGCATTTCCTGTTACGTACGTCTGCCGCGAGGCAGTCGTTGGTCCCCCGTCGGGTGTGAGGTCCGTATCCATTACCAGGACCCTCACACTGGTATTTTTCAGTCCAAATTCTTCCGCCACGATCATCTGCAGCACTGTGACCAGACCTTGCCCTAATTCTGCAGAAGATGTCCGCACCTCCAGTGTGCCATCTTCAAACAATTCTACTTCAGCACCTGCCTTGTCTGGAGCACCGCCGCCAAGACCTGTGTTCTTATACGCTGCAGCAAATCCCCACGAACGGCATAAATGTGGCGCCTCTAAAACCTCTCTTGATTCAAAGGGGTTTCCATCTGCCAGGCGTCTTACTTCGGATGCCACGCGGTCAATACATTCCACCAGTCCAACGCTTTCGTGCAGCGTTTGACCAGTGCTTGTCACGCTTCCAACTCGCAATGCATTTATACGCCGAAGTTCGATTGGATCAATATCCAAACGCTCAGCCAGCATATCCATCATACTTTCCACCGCAAACGCAGATTGGGTAACACCGAAACCGCGGAAGGCTCCTGCCGGGGGGTTATTGGTGTACATGGCGTAGCAATCCGCTCGTGCATGCGGGATCTCGTACGGACCGGAAGAATGGGTCGTAGCGCGGGTCATCACCTTCTCGCCCAGAGAAGCATATGCGCCTGTATCTCCGTACAGCTCGGTCTCTACTGCTGTCAGACGACCATTTTCCTCAGCGCCCACTTTGACTCGGATTTGAGTCGCGTGCCGCTTTGGATGCGCAATCAAGCTCTCATGCCGGTCGTAGAGCAGCTTAACTGGACGACCCGTTTCCTGAGCCAGCAGCGCCGCGTGAATCTGCCCGGCGATATCTTCTTTGCCGCCAAAACCACCCCCCATCAACTGCCCTATGACACGCACACGCTCTTCAGGCACTCCCAGAACGCGCGCTGTCTGGCTGCGGTCTGCGTAAGGTATTTGTGAACCAACGTAAATTTCCATCCGCCCATCCGGCGCAGGTCTTGCGATGCTGCACTCGGGCTCCAGGAATGCATGCTCTGTGATTGGCGTAAAGAAAGTGTGCTCAAGGATGACGTCTGAACCAGCAAAACCCTGAGAGACATCCCCCTTGCGCACTTTGATATGCTTGAGCAAATTCCCTGATGAGTGCAGTCTGGGAGCATCAGGCTGATGCGCCTGAACCGGGTCGCTGATGACGGGCTGGGGATCATAATCGACCTCGATCAAGTCAAGCGCCTGGGTGGCAATCTCCCGCGTCTCGGCAGCCACAAGCGCAACCGCATCGCCCACGTAACGAATTCTACCCCCCACGCCGGCTAATACCGGCCAATCATAGATTACCAGCCCGTGAGTGACCTCACCGGGGATGTCCTCTGCCGTTATCACAGCCTCAACCCCGGGCAATGCGTACGCTTTTTCAACATCGATACCTGTTACGATCGCATGTGGGATTCCAGCGCGTTTGACCCGCGCGTAAAGCATGTCTTCAAACTGCAGGTCATCAGTGAACTTAGCCTCACCGGTGACTTTGGCGACTGCATCGGGACGCGATTGGATCGTGCCGACAACCGCCAATTGCGGCGCTGATCTGCCCATTGACGAACTGCCCAGCCCAGAACTCGCCGGTATAGATGGTTGCCGGATCGCCTTTTTTGTGCTCAGCGACTCCGACGCAGCCTGGATTGCCCCAATGATCGCAGGATATCCCGCGCACCGGCACAGCGTATCTTTAAGCGCCTGTCGAATCTCGATTTCAGTGGGAGCAGGATTGCGCTGTAATAATGCGTATGCGGTCATCAACTGACCCGGGATGCAAAACCCGCACTGCACGGCGCCATAGACCACAAATGCCTCTTGAAGAGGATGCAATCCGTCTTGACCCGGGCTCTCTTTATCAATAAATGTCGATAGTTTGGCTAAACCCTCAATCGTAAGCACCTTCTTGCCAGCCGCCTTTACTGCGGGATAGGTGCAGGACAGGACAGGCTCTCCGTCCAATAGAACGGTGCAAGCGCCGCACTCATCTTCGCTGCAGCCGATCTTTGTGCCGGTTAAACGCATGCGTTCTCGCAGCAGCTCTGCGAGCATCTCACCCGGCTTTGGTTCAAAATCGATTTGCTTACCGTTAATATTTATTTCCATATAATATTCAGTCCTATATCAATATTCAGTCCTATATCAATATTCAGTCCTATATCAATATTTAGTCCAATATCAATATTCAATACCATATCCAATTTATCAAAAAGAGTTATCGGAATGTATATTCACGATCGATGATTCAAGAATCGGCTTGATCTTCGGCACGCATCCAGGCATTCGACAGCGTTTCTTCTAACAGAACACCAGAAATATGGCGCCGGTATTCCGAGGTCGCCCTATGTGGGCTGGTGCGAAAATGTGATTCAGATAACAGGGTCTCTTTTGCTTGGGAAAGTATTTTCTCATCAAGGTGTTTCCCCTTCAGGAACGCCTCAGTATTGCTGGCACGTTTCGGGGTCGGTCCCGAAGGTCCAACCGCTATCCGGCTGTCCAAAATACGGTCGTCTGCGCGTTTGATCCACACCGCCATATTCAGAATTGCGATAGCCACTCCTTGAGGGCGCATTACGCGCTGAAATACAGAAGCCTCGCCAGGTGATTTTAAGGGGATAATGAACCCGACTAAGATTTCTGCGCGCGGTTCTAAAGCTGATTGTCCGGGACCGAGGAACAGATCAGTTAATTGAAGGAACTTACGTTCTCGCGCCCTGGCGACTTCAGCCATCGCTCCAAGCGATAGCAGGGATATCGTGCCGTCTCCGGCTGGAAGTGCATGGGCTACGTTGCCGCCAAGAGTAGCAGTATTGCGCACCTGAGGTCCACCTATTAAGCGGCAAGCCTCGATTAAAGCCTGGGCATGTTCATTTACAATCGGAGTTTCGATTATCTTGTTCAACGGTACCCCTGCACCGATAAACAATGAACCCTGGCGCAGTTCCAGGGAAGTCAATTCGGGGATATTTGTAACATCAACCAGGGTATCGACCGGGGGATGGCGACCTTGCTGCAAATCCAACATCAAGTCCGTACCGCCAGCGATTACACGGGCACTGCCAGGCGCTTCAGCAAGCGTCTGCAGGGCATCTGTTACTGTTTGTGCCAGATAGTATTCTGTCCAGAGAGCCACGGATCGGCGCTTACCTTTCGAATAGTTTTGAACGGAGGCACTTTTCGACGGGTGATCCAATTTGGAGGACATTTCCCGACGCCGCCACAAATCTAACCTGCGGCGACCACCGATCCAGTTTTTATATTTTAACATGAAATTCGCTCCCGTACGAGTTTTTTCAAAAATCCACAAAATACGTGCAATATTAATTTTGTGGAAGCAGATCAACAAAAAACGTTTATAATCAAATGTTGGCACAAAACCTACACACAATCTATATTATGGGAATAATTACCTGTTCTCGAAAATTCTTTATCGATCTCAACAAAATTCTACATTCCAATTATTAGGAGAAGATAATGACAAATCAACTTACGGCAGCATTGAGTTACGCCCAAGAACACAAGGACCAAATTCTGGATGAACTGATTGAATTCGTGCGCATCCCATCAGTTTCCACTGACCCCAAAAAAAAGACGGAGATGCAGCGTGCAGCCCAATGGGTGGCAAATCATCTACTCAGCCTGGGATTCGAGAATGTAAAGATTCTCCCCACGGCACGACATCCTGTTGTTTACGGAGAATCGCTGAAAGCCGGATCTGATAAACCCACCGTCTTGATATACGGTCATTACGATGTACAGCCAGCTGAACCTTTAGAATTGTGGGGAATACCCCCATTTGAGCCAACTAAACATGGCGAAAATCTCTATGGGCGAGGAGCTTCCGACATGAAAGGGCAGGTTGTTGCCAGCCTTAAAGCCGTGGAAGCCTATGCGCATACTGGAGACTTACCGATAAATGTAAAGTTCATCATTGAAGGGGAAGAAGAAATCGGATCACCCAGCCTGGAGAAATTTCTCACTGAAAACAAAGACTTGCTGTCCTGCGATTTCGCTATAAATCCTGATACAGGTATGATCGGCGCTGACACACCGACAATTACCTATGGGTTGCGCGGCTTGGCTTATTTTGAACTGCGTGTTACAGGACCCGAACACGATCTGCACTCCGGGATTTTTGGCGGCGCGGTGCACAATCCTGCCCAGGCGCTGTGTGAATTGATCGCCGGGATGCATGATGAAAATGGACGAGTGACCTTACCAGGTTATTACGATTCGGTTCGCTCACTCGATGATGAAGAACGCGCAGAACTGGCACGATTGCCTTTAGATGAAACTTTTTACCTGGAACAAACCGGAGCGCCTGAATTGTTTGGCGAAACAGGATATACTGCCTATGAACGTGTGGGCGCGCGACCGACATTGGAAGTCAACGGTTTGCTTTCCGGCTTCACTGGAGAAGGAGCAAAAACCGTGCTGCCAGCCAAGGCCATGGCAAAGATTTCTATGCGCCTGGTGCCAGACCAAAATCCTGATGAGGTTTACAAGCAATTAAAGCGCTACCTGGAGGAAAACGCACCTCCCACGATTCACTGGGAGCTAGAGGATTTGAATCAAGGTGATGCGGCTATTACTGATTGCAACATGCCCGGTGTTGTTGCACTGAGCCAGGCTATGGAAACAACCTGGGGCAAAAAACCTGTCTATAAACGCGAAGGTGGCTCTGTTCCCGTCGTAGCCCAAATGCAAAAAATTCTGGGCATCGAATCGGTGCTCACGGGTTTCGGGCTGCAGGATGATAACCTGCACGCTCCCAATGAGAAAATTCACCTGCCAACCTTTTTCAATGGCATTGACACCTTTATCCGCTATTTAGATATTCTCGGCGAATAATCGACTGCAAAGGACAGAGATTCACTGTATAGCCTGTGATTTACTCTTTACCTTCGCAGAAAAGTGCTTCGATCATGCCCTTGGAAAGGATATTCGATTAACAAATCTTAATAAGCACCTTTAAACATGAAATTAGGGTTGACGAGCCGCATACAAACTCTTAAAATCAAATCGAAATGAGTGAACAACTTCCAATGTACGGCGGACAAGCAGTAATTGAAGGGGTGAGGCTGCGTGGCTCTCAACGCGTCGCAATCGCCATGCGCGCGCCAAATGAGGAAATCGTCATCCACAGCGAGCCGTTGGGCGGCATATATAAACGCAAGATCATCAAAATCCCTTTTTTGCGCGGTCTGGTGGCACTGTGGGATGCTCTTGGTTTGGGAATCAGGGCATTGACGATTTCAGATAACATCCAAACCGGCGAAGATGAAAAATTAGAAGGTCCGGCATTGTACTTAACATTGGCAATTTCGTTGACATTCGGAATCGGCTTGTTTTTCTTGTTGCCAGCAGTACTTGGACAACTCAGTGAACGCGTACTTGGAATAAGCTCCTGGTGGAGCAATCTGTTAGAAGGCTTGGTCCGGCTGGCGTTACTGGTAGGGTATATTTGGATTATCGGAAAATCATCCGAGATAAAGCGTGTCTTTGCATACCATGGATCTGAACACAAAACCATCAACGCCTTTGAAGCCGGAGCTGATCTTACACCGGAAACCGTAACCCATTTCTCCTTAGAACACCCCCGCTGCGGGACAGCATTTTTGCTCTCACTGGTCCTATTATCGGTACTTGTATTCAGTTTGTTAGGACCACTACCAATGTTCTGGAGGTTAGCCAGCCGCATCCTGCTGATACCGGTCTTGGCTGGCATTGCGTACGAGTACATCCGCTGGACTGCCAATCACCTAGACTCGAAAGTTGTCCGTACAATGATCAAACCTAACTTGGCGCTGCAGCATTTGACAACCCGGGAACCG
>JAUWPO010000092.1 GCA_030611505.1 Chloroflexota bacterium | reverse complement strand
TTGGCGGATGAAGTCATTGGTCACATGGTTGAGCGGGTGGTTATCCCAGAGCAAGATCAAATTGAGATCTGGGAACGTAAACGCCCTGAAGAATCTCCCAACGGGGGTTTCAACCCCTTTGAGGTGCAGGATGACGATCTGGTTCCACCTATGGTGCACGCCGGTGAGGGCTATAACATCCATTACACGGGTTTGACCCACGATGAGCGCGGCTATCCCGATATGACCGCCGACACCCATCATGCCCTCGTTTCGCGCCTGGTCCAAAAGGTACGCCGTAATGCCGACCAGATCATCCGTACGGAGGGATATCATCTGGAGGACGCACAAATTCTAGTCATCGCGTATGGCTGCACTGCCCGGTCAGCTCGCCGGGCTGTGAGTGAGGCGCGGCTCCAGGGAATTAAGGTGGGCTTGCTGCGCTTGATCTCGATCTGGCCTTTCCCTGAGGATCTCCTTAGAGAGCTATCTGAAACGGTTGAGCATTTCATCGTCCCCGAGTTGAACCTCGGTCAGATCAGCCTGGAAGTTGAGAGAGTTGTGAAGCGACCGGTCAAGGGTGTACACCACGCCGGAGGCGAGATGATCCCACCGGAAAGGATTATGGAAGCTATCCATGAGGTCAGCAAATGGCGTCAGTGATCCATGTTGACAGTCATCCCCTGGACGAGATCATCCGCTCGGATCGTATGCCGCATATCTGGTGTCCGGGATGCGGTATCGGGGTTGTGATGCGTGTCTATGGGCAGTCTATCCTCGAATCCGGGATTCCTACAGATCAGCATATCGTGGTATCCGGGATTGGGTGCAGCGGGCGGGTCGCTGGTTATATGAACATTGACTCTTATCATACGACCCACGGCAGGGCTATCCCTTTTGCGCTGGGGATAAAACTTGCCAAGCCGGAGTTAATGGTGACTGTCTTCAGTGGTGACGGGGACCTGGTAGCGATAGGAGGAAACCACCTGATTCATGCAGCACGCCGTAATGCGGACATTAAAGTAATATGTATCAATAACTTTAATTACGGGATGACAGGCGGACAAGCAGGTCCCACGACGCCGTTCGGGGCATATGCCACTACCGCTCCGTATGGAAATCCCGAACTGCCTTTTAATCTCCCTTATCTTTTAGCGGCCTCTGGGGCTAACTTTGTGTCGCGCTGGTCGAATCTTCATGTGCGCCAGATCAAGGAGGACATTCTTTACACGTATAATAAACCGGGGTTCACGTTTATAGAGGTGTTATGCCCGTGCCCGATTGGGTTTGGGAAGTCAAACAACATCGATGATGGGTTGGAAGAGATGGAGCTTTACCGGGATCGGTGCGTTATAACGCGAGATGGAGACGTGAACACTGAAGACCTGGATATCGATTTGCGCGCAGATAAACCGATATATGTGGGCAGGTTTGTAAACCGGGATCGGATGGAGTTTAGACCGGTGGAGTTGGATCGCCATGCGTAAAGAAATCTGCATTTCCGGATTTGGAGGCCAGGGGATTGGTCTTATGGGCTATATCCTTGGTAAAGCCCTGGCTTTATACAAAGGTGATGAAGCTGTTATGACCCAATCATACGGTCCGGAGGCGCGTGGAGGAGCTTCCAGCACAAATATTGTGGTATCGGATGAACCGGTTGACTATCCCTTTGTGCAGCACCCGGATGTGCTTGTGGCAATTTCACAGGAGGCTTATTCCAAGTTCCGGTCGAAAGCAAAGCCCGAAGCTTTGATATTGGTCGATCGGGATTTAGTAGAGCCGCTTGATGCGGATCTTCCCTTAACGATCCCAGCCACGCATATAGCAGAGGATTTGGGGCGCCGCATTGTGGCAAACATCGTAATGCTGGGTTTTTTCACCGCTGTGACAGGTATCGTTAACCGTGGAGCGGTGGAAAAAGCGATCGAGACATCCGTAAAACCGAAAACTGTTCAACTTAATCTTACTGCATTCGCCAAAGGCTACGATTATGGGTGCCGGAACCATCCCGAGCGAAAGGATGAATCGCTTGAGGAAGCTTGTTAGGCATTGTTGAGGATCGCGCTTATGAGTGATTCTGTCCTGGTAATCGGTGGAGGTATCGCTGGAATTCAAGCTTCGCTGGATTTAGCGGAAGCTGGCGCGCGCGTCGTCCTGGTGGAACGGGAAGCCACGATCGGGGGAGTCATGGCTGTGTTGGATAAAAATTTCCCCACCCTGGATTGTTCGATCTGCATTGAAGCTCCCAAAATGTCGGAAGTCGATCTGCACCCAAACATTGAAATCCTCTCTCTATCAGAAGTGCAGGGCGTTGAAGGCTTGCCCGGCGATTTTACTGTCCACATAAGACAGCAGGCTCGTTATGTCACGGATGCCTGCACAAGATGCGGCGATTGTACCTCAGCCTGTCCGGTAGTGCTTCCGAATGAATACGACTCCGGTATGGCAGTTCGAAAAGCAATCTACTCGCCGATTCCGCAATCGGCTCCTGGGGCTTACGTGGTTGATATTGAGGGTTGCCTGAACGACCCACCCAACTATATTCCGTGCAACCACTGCATACAGGTCTGCGCTCCAAAGTCCATTGATTTTCTGATGCCGAAAGAGGTGGAAATCCACCGGCAGGTTGGATCAATTATCCTGGCAGTGGGATACGATATGCTCGATCCGCGCGAGATGGCGGAATTTGGCTATGGGAACCATCCGGATATCCTATCGGCTTTGGAATACGAACGACTGGTCAATTCAGCCGGACCGACGGGTGGTGAAATCGTTTGTCCATCTGATGGCACACATCCTGAGAGTATCTTATTTGTACTCTGCGTCGGTTCGCGCGACAGGCGTTTTTTGCGTTATTGTTCGCGATTTTGTTGTATGTACTCTATCAAACACGCTTACCAGGCGATTGACCATGGTGTCAAGGACGTAACCGTGCTCTATATGGACGTGCGCGCCTACGGGAAGGGCTTTGATGGTTTTTGGGAAAGGACACGTCAGGAAGGAGCAAAATTTATACGTGGCAGACCCGCTTGGATTCGTGCGGGGGAGAATGGGGACATCCACGTGCTTTATGAGGACACAGAACATGCGAAGCGTGTAGAAGATGAGTTTGACATGGTCGTTCTGGCGAACGCCGTTACTCCCCCCGAAAAATTAGGCCCGCTCGCTCAACGGCTTGAGATTGAGCTTGACGAAGATGGTTTTATCCGGTCGGACGAGGTACGCGGTGGTTTTATAACGACCACCCGACCGGGAATTTATACCGCTGGCTGTGTCTCGGGTCCCAAAGATATTCCAGACAGTGTATCCGAGGGCAGTGGGGCTGCGGCGCTGGCGCTGAGTCATTTAACAGAGCGCTATTGGCCCACCCTCCCTGAAGTCGAACCGCTTGAAGTCACAGGGACGCCGCGCATAGGTATTTTCGTTTGCCATTGCGGGAGCAACATTGCCGGTGTAATCGATGTCGAGAAAGTGGTGGAATTCGCCAATACTCTCCCAGGGGTCGAATACACCAGCGCCCAGATGTTTTCCTGCGCCGGGAATACTCAGAAAGAGATAGAGGATGCTATCCGGAAAGAACGTATCAATCGTGTTGTCGTAGCCGCATGTTCTCCAAAGACGCATGAATCCATATTCCGGGGAGTGATGATCCGGTCAGGGTTGAACCCGTATTTGTTGGAAATGGCCAATATCCGCAATATGGATTCGTGGGTCCATAAAGCCGATCACGAAGCCGCTACTTATAAGGCAATGGACATGGTTGCGATGGCGGTAGAAAAAGCGCGCAGGTTGGCACCTTTGGAGGTCGCTCATCTTCCTTTGAGCCCCAGCGCACTTGTCGTCGGGGGCGGTATCGCCGGTATGACGGCTGCCGTAGCTGTTGCCCGTCAGGGGTTTGAGACCCATTTAGTTGAGAAGAGTTGGCGTTTGGGTGGAACGTTAAATAAATTGAACGCAATCGCCCCCGCTGATATTCAGGCTTCCCAGTTAGTGAAAACGAAATCCCGTGAGCTGGTCGACAGCGGTGTTAACGTTTACCTGGGGACACAAGTTGAGGAGATCGGAGGGGTGGTAGGCAGCTTCCAGACCCATCTCAGCAACGGAAGAGACTTGCAAACAGGTGCGATTATTGTGGCGACGGGATCAAACCCTTACATGCCGGTGGAATTTGGTTACCAACATCCGGAAAATCTGGTTGATATAACTGCATCAAAGACTGCCGGACGGGAAACCGAAGGTGCAGAAGTAGAATTTTCGGTTTGTGATTACCCTGGTGTAATTACCAATCTCGACCTGGAGCGTATGCTGCGAAATGGCGTGCCGGCTGCTGAACACATAACTTTTATCGCCTGCGTCGGTTCCCGGCAGGGGAAGATGGGCTGTTCGCGATACTGCTGCACCTCCATGATCGAGCAAGCCCTGAAGCTTCGCCAGATGGGCAAAATGGTGAGAATTCTTTACAAGGATATCCGCACATACAGCCGGCATGCTGAGGAATTATACGAAACTGCTATGCGGGCAGGTGTCCAGTTTTTCCAATACGACACCGATCGTTCTCCCCAGGAGGTTATTCAATTCAGAGACGGTTATGTAACCCTTTACGATCACCTGTTGGGAGTAGACATCGATATTCCAACCGGTCTTCTGGTGCTTGTTGTCGGGTTAACTCCTGCTGATGACAATCTGGCTGAACAATTGAAATTGGCGCGCAGCGATGACGGTTTTTATATGGAGCTGCACCCTAAATTGGGACCTGTCCAGACCTCAGTTCAGGGCGTATATCTCGCTGGAGCGACCCAGGGCGCCAAGGATGTGCGCGAATCCATGGCTCAGGCTCTGGCTGCAGCCGGTAAAGTGGGTGCGCTTCTTTCGCGGGGAGTGATAGAAAAAGAGCCGTTGACCGCCAAACTGATTCCTGATTTGTGTGTAGGGTGTATGCGCTGCGTGAAAGTGTGTCCCTTTGGAGCAATCGAACAAATCGGGCAGCCGGGTAAAGGGGGTACGGTCAATATAATCGCAGCAGCCTGCACGGGTTGCGGTACCTGTGCTGCCGAATGTAATTTCGACGCCATAGAGATGCCCTATTTCACGAAGGATCAAATTATGGCCCAGATTGATGCTGCCCTGAAAGAAGAGCCTGAAGGTAAATGTCTGGTTTTCACCTGCAACTGGTGCTCTTATGCAGGAGCAGACCTGGCGGGGATCGAAAAGCGCCAATATCCGCCCTCAGCTCGCATCATCCGCACCATGTGCTCGGCTCGCTTTGAGGAAGATTTTGTGTCTCATGCCTTTGAACAGGGGGTTGGAGCTGTATTGATCACCGGCTGCCGGCTGACCGAAACTGGCTCGGACTGCCATTACAACTACGCCAATAAATTAACCTGGAAGCGATTTCAACACTGGCAGCGCAAATTCAGCCGCAAGGGCATTGATCCTGAGCGGCTGCAACTACGGTGGATTTCGGCGGCTGAGGGCAAAGAGTTCGCCGAGAAGATGTTTGAAATGGATGAAGTGGTACGGCGGTGTTCCGCAGAAAAGCATCGATGAGAATAATAAAGGGTAACAACTTGGAAGTTTCACCTTTGGAAGACGAGGACCTTAATGCGGTTCGGTCATCTCATATTGTTTTGGATGATGAACTATGGGATCGAATTATCGAACTGACAGATGGCGCGGCTGCACTCTGTTACCAGTGTGGCGTATGCACTGCTAGCTGTCCTTGGGGTGAGGTTAAAAAAGAGCCCTTATCCGTCCGCACCTTTATCCGGCGGGCGCAGCTCGGTCTCGCAGATGGGAATGAGAGCCTCTGGTTGTGCACTGCCTGCGCCCAATGCGAAGCATACTGCCCGCGCGGGGTGAATATTTCTGATGTATTCCGCGGTCTGCGAACCATCGCTTGGGAAAGGCGCTCAGTTGAACGTGGACTGCCATCGATGCTGTGGTCGCTTTATTGGAACGGTAATCCCTGGTCGCAGCCGCCTTCCCAACGTTCGCTTTGGGCTAAGAACCTGGACATCCCCATTTTTAACCCTCAGCATCATGAAATCTTGTTGTACATAGGATGCACCTCGTCTTATGACCACCGTGCGCAAAAGATCGCCCAATCGCTGGCGAGTTTACTCCTGGCTGCTGGTGTGCAGTTTGGTATTTTAGGTGACGAGGAACCCTGTTGTGGGGAGGCGGTTCTCAGTGTTGGGAATAAGCCCTATTTCAAAGAGGTAGTGCGTGAAACCTTACAGGTATTCCAGGAAAAGGGCGTTCATAAGTTGGTCACGATTTCGCCCCATTGTTTTGATGTCTTCCAGAACCATTATCCCCGCGTTGGGGGGAGGGATGTGATACTGCCCATTCACTACACACAGTACTTAGCGCAGTTGGTGGATGAGGGTCGGCTCAATTTTTCATCGACAGTTCGACCAAACGAGAAAACAAATCCATCAAATGAACCAATTATCGATGACACCGGTGAACCGAACGTTATCAAAATAACCTACCAGGACCCGTGCTTCCTGGGGAGGCACAACAGTGAATATGAAGCTCCACGTCGTCTTTTGGAAGCCCTTCCCGGAGTTGAAATCGTGGAGATGGAACACAGCAAGGTGGATGGTCTCTGCTGTGGGGGAGGCGGTGGTCGCATGTGGTTGGAGACCTTCCCTGGAGAGCGCTTCTCGGATATTAGAGTTGTTGAGGCTTCCCAATCCGGGGCTTCGATCCTGGCAACTGCGTGTCCTTTCTGTCTGGTCTGTCTTGAGGACAGCGTTAAAGGAGCCAGGTTGGAAGATATGCAGGTATTGGATGTAGCTGAAATAGCTGCTATGGCTTTGTAGAAATATAATTATCATGACCGTTTCACTTTACAACCCTGGAGAGGAACAAAAAAGCATCCTGGTCTTCCTTGAGCACGAAGGAGGTGTTCTGGCAAACGTCTCCTTAGAACTCCTGGGAAAGGGACGTGAAATGGCTGACGGACTGCATTGGTCTCTGGCGGGACTGTTGATGGGGCATCAGGTCGCTGATCTTGCTCATGAAGCGATCGCCTATGGAGCCGATGAAGTTTGGTTGGGGGAGCACCCGCTGTTACAATTTTTTACGATTGAGGCTTACGCCCATACAGCTTTCCAGGCCGTCTCTGATGGGAAACCAAGCGTATTCTTATTGGGCGCCACTCCAAATGGTCGTGACCTGGCTGGGAGGTTGGCTGTCCGCCTGAGGACCGGTTTGAACGCCGACTGTTCCGGTTTGCGGATTGATCCGGATAGCGGAGTTCTGGTAAGCGAGGTCTCGGGCTTCGGAGGCGGTGTTTTGGCTTTGATCGAGATGCGGACACACCGTCCGCAGATGGCGACCGTCCGTCCGGGGGTGTTTACACCGTCAGAAATGGATCGAAACAAAAATGGAAAGGTGATCGAAATCCCGCTGGTCCTTGAGGAAGACATGATCCAGACTCAAGTGGTCGAACGGGAGGTTGGAAGTGGGATTGATCTGACCCGTACGCCGGTGCTTGTAGCCGGAGGACGCGGGATCGAAGGCGATTTTCTAATGCTGCAGAAGTTGGCTGATCTGTTGGGTGGTGATGTTGGCGCTACACGACCACCGGTCGATGAAGGACACATCGAGCGCCAGCGTCAAATTGGACAGACTGGTGTGGTGTGCAGCCCTGAGGTCGCGATCTGCTGTGGGATCAGCGGCGCATTCCACTTTGTAGTTGGAATCGAAAAAGCCAACACTGTAATAGCTATCAATTCGGATCCGGAAGCCCCCATATTTGATTACGCTGATTACTGTATCGTTGGAGACGTACACCAAATCATCCCGGAGATAATTACCGCGCTGCGATCCGAAGGGGAGATTGCGCATGCCTGATCTGCACATGGTCGTGTGCGTCAAAGTTGTTCCCAAATCTGAAGAGATCCGGGTCGATCCGGAGACTATGCATCTCATCCGAGAGGGGGTACGGTCCGAGATCAACCCTCCGGATATGAACGCCCTGGAAATGGCTCTGGATTTAAAGGACCGCCATGGAGGCCGGGTGAGTTTGCTCTCGATGGGACCTCCACCCTTTGAAACTTATCTGCAAGCTGCCCTGGCTATGGGAGCGGACCATGTATACCTGCTCAGCGATCGCGCATTTGCTGGCGCAGATACCCTGGCAACCACCTACACTCTAGCGCAGGGGATTCGAAAGTTGGGAGATGTAGACATCGTTTTTTGTGGAGAGGAGTCCGCTGATGGGGCTACGGGGCAGGTGCCGTCCGGTCTTGCCGAGTGGCTTAATGTCGGGCAGCTCACGTTGCTAACAAATATCGAAATGGATTTAAAACGAGGTGTAGCGCGCGGACATCGAGAGTTGAAAGGTGGCTATGAAATCCTGGAAGTGCCGCTGCCGGTCGTGGTTTCTGTGACAACCGCGTGTAACGAGCCGCGCTTTATGGATTATCGCATCAAGCCATGGGCGTTTGAAGCGGGGAGAGTGACGGTGTGGACTGCCGGTGATTTGGATGCCGACGAGAACCACATCGGGTTTAACGGCTCCCCAACCGTTGTCAGCAGTCTTGCTGAAGCTCCATCCCGTGAGCGTAAAAAGCAGTTCCTGGAAGGTTCACCTGCAGAGATTGCCCAACTATTGCTGAACGTATTCAGGGAAGACCTGCCACAATAAATATATTAGCTGCCTGACACAAGACGGTTGTCATTACGAGGGAGCACCCTCCGATACAGTGTCATTAGGGAGCGCTAAGCATCCGTTCTTAAGCATTCGTTCTTAAGCATCCGCTCTTTGGATGCCGGATGCCCAGTGTTCTTTACTGCCCAACGTTCTCAAGCACGGTTTCTACATCCGCCGTTTCAGCAACCGCAGCTTTTACGTCCGCCGCTTCTGCAACCGCAGCTTCAGCGGCCAGGAACGCCTGGACCTCGAATTTCTCGTCTATCGTCCTTCGTCTATCGTCCAAGTATTCGTTCCTTTTCGTTTCGCGATTTTTTTTTACTCAAAAATATTCGGCATTGAATCCGGGGCTGTCCCAAAAGGTTATATTGACCCTCCTCAAAAGCGGAAAAAGTTAATATAATATGGGCATGAAAAAGGAAAGTCATAACAAAGTCGTGTTTAAACCGGATTTCATGGGCCAACCCAGCTTGCTGCCGC
>JAUWPO010000103.1 GCA_030611505.1 Chloroflexota bacterium | reverse complement strand
CGGCTTACTTTTCGGATCCTGAAAACCCTGTCAGCTCATCGTACCGTGGAGGCCCAGACGAAGCCTTAGCTGATGCGATCCGGGATGCGCGCGTCAGCGTGGATATGGCGATCCATTTCCTTGACCTGTGGAGCATTCGGGATGCTTTGATCGACGCCCATCGCCGGGGAGTCACGGTGCGCTTGGTGACGGAAAGCGATTACATGGATGTCCCCGAAATCCAAGAAGTGCGAGAAGCCGGCATCCCAGTATTAGGGGACCGGCGTGAGGGGCGCATGCATAATAAGTTTGTAGTGATTGACCGCCAGGAAGTCTGGACAGGGTCGCTAAATTTGTCTGTCAACGGAGCTTACCGCTACGATAATAACCTGGTCCGAGTGCGCTCCTCCAGCTTGGCGGAGGATTTCACGACCGAGTTCGAAGAGATGTTCATCGATGACCGTTTCGGTCCTGGTTCGCCGGCTAATACTCCCTATCCATCTCTTTCGGTGGAAGACACTCGGGTTGAAGTGTATTTCTCCCCTGACGACGGCGTTGCAAACCACTTGCTGGCACTCGTCCGCGCAGCAAGAGAGAGCATCTACTTCATGGCTTTTGCCTTCACTGCGGATGATCTTTCAGAGGCTATGATTCAACGATCTCGTACTGGTGTCAATGTTTCGGGGGTGTTTGACAAGGGACAATCCCGCTCCAATGTAGGAACTGAATATGACAAGATGCGTGCCGCGGGTTTGGATGTGCGCTTGGACGGTAATTCGGGCAAGATGCATCACAAGGTGATCATCATCGATGAAAGCATCCTGATCACAGGTTCCTATAATTTCAGTAGAAACGCCGAGACGCAAAACGACGAGAATGTTTTAATCATCCACAATCCAGAGATTGCGGCGCGATTTTTAAAAGAGTTCGAGAGAGTATATAGTAAAGCGAGTAAGTAGTGCGTGGTAAAATTAAAAATTGCCCTATGTAGAGTCTAAGTATGGCATATATACCGGAATCGATCTGTATATAATCTAATCACATATTTCATTGGAGCACTGTATGGATACTGAAGGAAAGTTTTATCTTGGCAGGATCTATGATATTAAGAAGAGAGAGGTAATCGCAGAGCCGCTGCTTTACGACCCTGATGATCTGACCACACACGCAGTCGTGGTTGGCATGACCGGTTCGGGAAAGACCGGGTTGTGTATTGACCTTTTGGAAGAGGCTGCGCTGCAGGATATCCCGGCGTTGATGATCGATCCAAAAGGGGATATAACTAATGCGCTGCTGCATTTCCCCGATCTAGCTCCCCAAGATTTCCAACCCTGGATGAACCCGGACCAGGCGCGCCGGGACGGGAAGACTGTAGAGCAAGCCGCTGAAGGGGCTGCTTCCCTTTGGCGGAAAGGGTTGGCGAAATGGGACATTGGCTCTGAGCGCATCCAGGCTTTGCAGGACGCGGTCAATTATGCCATTTATACACCTGGTTCGGACGCCGGTATTCCTGTCAGCATCCTGGCTTCGTTAGAAGCCCCACCGATATCCTGGGAGGATAACCGCGAGCTGTTGCGCGAAAAAATTTCCAGCACGATCACAGCACTGCTCGGGTTGGTTGGGTTGGATGATATAGACCCCGTGCGCTCGCGCGAGCACATCCTGCTTTCAAACATCTTCGAGTACGCCTGGAGCCGGGGGAAGGATCTAGACCTGGGCGAACTGATCATGCAAGCGCAGACCCCGCCTTTTACGAAGCTGGGTGTGTTCGATGTGAATACTTTCTTCCCTCAAAAGGAACGCTTTGACCTGGCAATGCTGTTGAACAATATCCTGGCGGCTCCGGCTTTCCAGTCTTGGATTGAGGGTCAGCCGCTCGATATATCCAGTTTGCTTTACGGACCCGATGGTCGCCCGCGGCACAGTGTGTTCTACATCGCCCATCTTCCTGACTCCGAGCGTATGTTCTTCGTTACCTTGTTGTATTCAGCCATCGAGACCTGGATGCGTACGCAGAGCGGCACATCCACGTTGCGAGCAATCATCTACTTCGATGAAATATTCGGATACATGCCTCCAGTAGGCAACCCGCCTTCCAAAGAACCTATGTTGCGAATGTTGAAGCAGGCGCGCGCCTTTGGCGTCGGTCAGATGCTGGTCACCCAAAATCCGGTGGACGTGGATTACAAAGCGCTTTCGAACGCCGGAACATGGTTCATCGGCAAACTGCAGACCGACCAGGATAAGCAGCGCTTGTTAGACGGGCTGGAAGGTGTAATGGCGGATGATCTTGACCGGCACGAATTTGATAAATTGATCTCAGCATTAGGGAAGCGCGTTTTCCTGGTGAAGAATGTACACGAGCGGAAGCCGGCAGTTTTCCATACACGCTGGGCGATGAACTATTTGACCGGACCTCTTACGCGCGCCCAAATCCCGGCTTTGAATCGCATGGTGGGAGCTGGTGAGGCGTTTGTATCAGTGGGTAAAACGGTTGGCGGTGATTCACAACCAGCAGGCGAGGCGGCGCCTGTCCGGCGTGAAAGGGAAACCGAGCGCATGGAAGGTGCAGACATTGGATCTAGCACACGCCCCGCAGTTCCGTCCCGCATCTCCGAGTACTTCCTTCCGAATAACTTGACTATTACGGAGGCTCTCAAGGCGGCTGGGGTTTCCAATCTGGAAGGAGCCATAAGCCGAGGTTTGTTATATCGCCCGTCAGTGATTGCTCAAGCGTATATCCGCTTCCAGAATCGCAAGTACAACCTTGATTTTGAGACTTACCGCACAGTGCTTGTTAGTGATCCAGGGCGTCGCGGTGTGGTGCACTGGGAAGAATTTACGGCTGAGCCGCTGGACTCACGCCAGTTGGATGAGCAGCATGTCCCGGATTCCCGCTTTGGTTCGTTGGAGGCGCCCTTTTCGGAAGCCAGCGTACTGCGAGGTATGCAGACTGACTTCTTAGACTGGGCTTACCGCTCAAGTGAGGTAAAGGTGCGTGCAAACGAAGAATTGAATGTGTACGCGGGACCGGAAATCTCCGAGGATGATTTCCAAAAAATGTGTGTGGAAGCGGCAGAGGATAAGCGCGAAGCTGAAACAAAAAAAGTGACTGCTGCTGTAGACAAGAAAATTGAGCGGTTGCTAGACCGCTTGGAACGAGAAAGTCAGGAACTGCGTGAGGACGAATCGGAACTTTCCTCTCGGAAAATGGAAGAATGGGGGACTTATGCCGAGACAGCGCTCAGCTTGTTCGGAGGGCGTAAACGTCGTTTGTCTACCTCATTATCCAAACGGCGTATGGCTGCAAAAGCCAAAGCTGACGTAGAAGAGTCACACGAATCTATTGCAGACTTCGAACGGACCATCAAAGCACTTGAGCAGGAGAAAGACGAAGCTCTCAAGGAGATCAAAGGTAAATGGGACGAGGTCGTAGCAAACTATGACGAGATAGTTGTATCGCCTTATAAAAAGGATGTGCAGCTTGACATGTTCGGGGTAGCCTGGTTCCCGTATCATTATGTCAAGGTCGATGACGATGTGGTTGAACTACCCGGGTTTGGAAGCGGATCGAATTATTAGGTATGAAAACACTCCTTATTCTGCGCCACGCCAAATCCAGTTGGAAGGAAACCGGATTAGCAGACCATGACCGATCTCTGAATAAACGCGGTAGACGTGATGCACCGTGCATAGGCGAACTTCTGCGCGAGCAAGGTTTAGTGCCAGAAATGATCCTCAGTTCGTCTGCCAAGCGGGCGAAACGCACAGCCGAAATAGTCGCCGAAGAAAGCGGCTTTGGCGGTGAGATTATGTTCAGTCGTGAGCTTTACGCCGCCTGGCCGGAATCGTATATCGATGCCTTGAGCATTCAGCCTGATCAATACGGGTGCGTAATGGTTGTGGGGCATAACCCAGGTCTGGAGGAGCTTCTTTTAGTTCTAACTGGGGAGGCGGAGCGGATGCCCACGGCAGCGTTGGCTCAAGTGACTTTGCCCATTGAAAGTTGGTGCGAGCTCTCCTACGAGACTGCGGGAGAACTGGTGAAAATCTGGCGCCCCAGAGAATTATAAGTAAGAGAATAGCCTCTGTTGCTGTCTTTAAATTGTATGAATACAATTGAAAACATTTCGGTATACCAGGCACCCTGGATTATCATAATAGTTGTTCTGCTTTATGGTGTGGTGCACTCTGTTTTGGCTACGTTAAAAGTTAAGGATATGGCGCGGCTCTATTTAGGGATTAGGGCTGATCGCACTTACCGTCTGTTCTATAATCTGATTGCACTGCTTACTTTCTTGCCGGTTTTGGCATTACTGGCAATCTTGCCGGATGAGCGTCTTTATTCGATCCCATTCCCATGGGTGCTGCTTACTACGGTGATTCAAGGATTGGCGATTATTACACTTTTCCTTGGTCTGCTGCAGACAGGCTTGTTATCTTTCTTAGGTATAAAGCAGTTGTTTTTGCTTTCGAAGGAACCACAGACAGAATTGGTCGTGCACGGCTTGTACCGCCGGGTTCGGCATCCACTTTACATGGCGGGTTTGTTATTTATCTGGTTTTCGCCGGTGATGACCCACAATACACTTGCAATGACTGTTGGGTTGAGCGTCTATCTTATTTTGGGCGCTTTAGTCGAAGAGCGCAAACTTATTCATGAGTACGGCGCAAAATACATGCAATATCAGGAGCACACACCGATGCTGGTCCCAGTAAAAATCAGAGTGCGCAAATGAGATATGGAAAGCTGCTATTAGGATAGGAGGGAAAAAATTCAGAAGCTTATTGCAAACGATAAATAATAAAAAGTGGGGTATAATCGCATCCGCAACATGTAATTATTGGCTGATTAATTGGGAGATGCACATGAGTAAAAAGAGCAAGAAACGGCAATCACGAAAGAAAAGGACGACCTCAAGCCAGACCCCCGAAAACGATGCGACTGTTAATAGCGAGCAGACGAAGACTTACAATTCCGGATTTGACCCGGATTACTCTCTTACGATTAAAGACTTAAAACGCATTGGTATCCTCGCAGGTACATTTATCGCTTTCCTGGTGGTGCTGTCCTTTTTCTTAGGGTAAGTCCGCGACTCAGGAGCTTGGAGTGCCCAGTAAAGGCGTGTGATTGTCTTTCGCCTTTGCCGGGCACTTTGTTTTTTAAAGCACGATTGTCAATTTCACTCAACCCGGCTAGAATGTAGATATGCAGGAAGAACGACCGCACTGGTCCTCGAGCACAAAATTAACCGTCAGTCTGTTGCTGTTGGCGCTGGGCATCTATTTGCTGTACCGCTTCAGCGTTGTAATCGGTCCGTTGATCCTTGCCGCAGTCGTTGCTTTTGTACTTTCCCCTTTAGCTAATTGGTTTGAGAACCGCTTGAGTGTCCGGCGTGGTTTTGCCTCTTTATTGGCATACCTGGTCGCGATTTTAATTCTGGTGTTGATTCCGCTGGTGATCATTCCTCCACTGACAGCCCAATCAACCGGATTGAATCTGGATTTCCAACGCATACTCTCGCAAATTGAATCCCTTCTGGAGAGCCGCTATACAATTGGCGGCTATGTTATCGATGTCGATACATTGTACCGGCAGGCCTTTGGCTCCTTAAAAGTGGTGATAGAACCGTTTTTTGGGCAGACTCTGGGATATGCGATCGAGGTGATCACCTCGTTAGTTTGGGTTGTCTTTGTCTTCGTGGTTTCGTTTTATTTGATCAAAGACGGCAGGAAATTAACTGCCTGGCTTGAAGGTATCACACCTGCTGAATACAAGCACGATTTCACCTGCCTGCGTGGGGAGATCAACAAGATATGGAGCGCGTTTTTTCGTGGACAATTAATCCTGGCATCAGTGGTGGCGGTTATTTTCACTGTTGTGGGCTTTATCATCGGTTTGCCGTTTGCGCTGGCAATGGGGGTTTTGGCGGGCTTGTTGGAATTTATTCCCACCATCGGACACGCCATCTGGCTGATAACCGCCACCTTTTTAGCTTTCTTTGTGGGCTCCACCTGGATTCCCGTTCCGAACTGGGTGTTCACACTGATCGTCATAGGGCTGCATATTATTTATCAGCAGTTTGATTTGAACTACTTGCTGCCGCGCATTGTCGGGCGCCGCGTACAGCTCCATCCCCTGGTCGTTATTCTTGGTGTCGTCGCTGGTGCTTTGCTGGCGGGTGTGCTGGGCATCTTGATAGCTGCGCCCACGATTGCCACCACGCGCGTGCTGGGGCACTACGTGTTCGCTAATTTAAACGACCAGGACCCCTTCCCGGGGACCATGGCGCCTGAGCTGCCGCCCCCCAAGGTGCGTTGGTGGGAGAAAAATACAATCGAAGAGACGGTTAATCCACAAAGTGAAGCAAAAAAAAAGTAGGATAAGATGTTATCTTGTCCTACTTGATTCATAAATCGTTTTTGGGCAGCCTGAAGTTATTGATACGGGAGTTTTTTATCTATGATTGGGTACCGCTACTTTGGTAGTACCATAAAGCTGCTCTTTGATTGCTATCACCCGTCTGCGTACGCGGTCATCGCGCTCCAATAAGTCGGCGATCTTTTCACAGCCATACATCACGGTGGTGTGGTCACGCCCCCCGAGGGATCTCCCTATTTGAGGTAAGGAAATTTTGGCCTCTTCGCGTAGTAGATACATGGCGATTTGGCGTGGAAAGGCAATATGGCGCGAGCGGTCGCGCCCCAGCATTTTATCAAGTGGTACATCAAATGACTCTGCAACCTGGCGTATGATCTCTTCGGGTTGCACTTCGCTGCGGCGGGGTAGCAAATCCATAAGCGCCGTTTCTACTAAGTCGGGGGTTAATTCCAACCCACTCAGGTTGGAATAAGCCGATACCCGGGTCAATGCTCCTTCCAGCTCGCGGATGTTTGACTGTACTTTGCGAGCGATCAGCTCCAGCAATTCGTTAGAAATATGACAGTTGCTTCGTTCGGCCTTGGAATGCAGAATTGCCATGCGTGTCTCAAAGTCGGGATGTTGGATGTCGGCTGCCAGACCCCATTCGAAGCGTGAACACAGGCGTTCCTCCAAGGTTATCATGGCTTTCGGAGGTCTGTCGGACGAAATCACAATCTGCTTGTTTTGACCGTGTAAAGTGTTGAAAGTGTGGAAGAACTCCTCCTGTGTGGATTCCTTGCCAGCGATGAACTGGATGTCATCAATTAAAAGGACATCGATGTAGCGATATTTCTCGCGGAAATCCTGAGTATGGTGTGCGCGGATGGCGCTGATTAAATCATTTGTGAACTCTTCGGAGGACACGTATAGTACGCTCAGGTTGTGCTGGTGGCACATATTGCCGATCGCGTGCAGCAGATGGGTTTTGCCGAGACCAACACCGCCATAAATAAAAAGGGGGTTGTAGGCATGGGACGGTTTTTCAGCAACCGCCAAGGATGCTGCATGAGCGAGACGGTTGCTGGAACCGACTATGAAATTGTCAAAAGAATAGCGGGGGTTGAGGCTGGAGTTCTGTTTGCGGCTTGCCGGTTCCTCTATGGGTAAATTTTCCTCGAATATCTCGCTATGTTCGTTTTCATCCTGCCAGATGATAAAGCGGACTTCTACAGTGCGGTTCATGATGCCTGTCAGCAGGCGTTTTACCGTACTGGAAAGGCGGCTGTGCAGCCAGTCACGTGCGTAGGCGTTCTGAACACCAATGATAAAACTTCCATCTTCGTACGAGACTAACTCTGCACTGTGAACCCAGGTGTCAAAGGCAGACTTTGGCATCTCGATTTGCAGCTGACCACGGGCGGCTTTCCAGGCCTGCTCAGCTTTCATCCAGCGATCCTCCTCCAATTCAGAGATTAAGACAACACTTCACTTAACGTCCCAGCTCTATAAGTAGATGGGAAGTCCGAATATTAGAACGAAAAAGTTGTTTCCCGGTATGGGAGTAAAAGAGTCCTCTTTGAAACCGGAATATGAGGACAGCTTGTCCTCTATTTTAGCAGAAACCACCCTTATATTGCAATACGTTAACCCTACGGAAGTCTAAAAATATCCAACAATTTAAGATTAGCTAATGTTAAAAAAAAGAACGCATGTTGCAATTACGATGCCAATGATAATTGATTATTGACAGCCCCACATACAGGGGTTTTTTCTTTTTATATCCCACATATGCCCTGAATGGATGCGAAGTCGAACCTTTTAAATGAACCAAGTAGGTTGTATCTTAAAGAAATTGTGAATTGAATAATTTGTAATATGAAGCGCTGTGATTCCGAATCTGTCACTTCACGACTTTTTTTCATTTAAGTGTTACATTCTTGATTAAACAGGTGCATAATTTGGAGATCGCTGGTAAAAATGTTGATATTTCTCCTATATGCCGTTAACGTTGTTTTTGTATTTAACAGT
>JAUWPO010000037.1 GCA_030611505.1 Chloroflexota bacterium | reverse complement strand
ATTATGGAATATTCGAGTCCGGGACCTTCACGGCAATTTATATCTCTCATTGCTGTTACAATTGGATAATCGCCAGATATAATTGTACTTGTCGGGAAAGATGGATCAATATCTATCTTGAATAATATGTTATCCAATGGAGCTCTTGGGTATTTTAAAAGATCAGGAATTGAAAGGTCCTCGCCTTCTACAGATACTACAGAAAGGTAAAAATTCATAGCGTGGATACCAACTGGTAAATCATTTTTTATTTCTAATACCAGATCATTTGATTGGCCTGGACCAGCTTCAAAACCAATTGGTATCGATGGATGAGCATAACCAAATTCATCATAAAAATCATTGTACAAGAATCCAATTTTTTCGGATCCCAAACTTGCATTATGGAAAGTGAAATTCACAGAAATTTTATCTTCATCATATTCAATACCAGAAAAATTGAAAGTACCCAACTCGAGGACCTCAAAACTACCACCGATAAAATCCGGTAATTCATCAATCCTTTCCCGGTTTGAAATGGTCCTTACTTGATTATTGAGATCAATGTTTACTTCATTGACAATTGCATCGCTGGAGAAACAATCTATAGAAATGTTCTTCATTGTTAGCAGATATTGATGCTGGGTTTCCGCAATTTGAAATAATAATGAAGAAGCATTTGGGGAAATAAAGAAATTTGGAGGAACAGGTTTTAGATCATAAGTTGAAAATTTCGTTGTAATACCTTCTCTCTCTTCTAATACATCCCTTATAGGCTTGTATTCAAACCCATCCTCAGTGGACAAAGATATGTCTTTAGATGATAGCTGAATTTTTCCCCAATTCTCGCTTCCATTATAGAATGACAAATCTGTATAAACATATTTATTTCCTTCTTCACCTGGGATAATCTCCAAGCTAGTCGGTACTATCTCCCATTTGTCACTTTCACAGGATTCTGATTCTGGTTTTCTAGCAAAAAAATAGAGAAAAACTGCAACAACAATTAAAAAAAGGATCGCAAGAAATAACTTGTCAATTTTCATTTTTGGCAACCCCTCCGTTGCAATTTCAAGTATTAATATTAGTTAAATAAGCCATCTTGGGCTATCAATTAATTAATACAAACTTAAACGATAGGAAAAAGATGGCTCATTTTGCTGTTAAACCCTCACAGCGAACAATATGATTATTGATCCAAAAATATTGTTATATGCCTGAGCGAAGCGGCATAATATTCAATATTCTTTATGTTGGTAAATTATTATTGTGTGTTGTCCCCAAATCTGCCCTCCAAAATATTTTCAATAAGAATCAATTCGAAACAGACAATTTGTATAAATAAATCCGATCAAGGCTGTTCAATGGTGTTAGATGAAAGTTGGGTACCACAATTTATGCAAAACTTGAAATTTGGTTGATTTTTTGTAGCACAATTAGAGCATTGAATCTTGTTTGGTTCTTATTTTGCAGAAGTATCTGAAGATTTCGCGCTAATAAAATCCATGAGAACATCGACACTATCGTACAAACCCTTACCACCACGAATCAGTGGATAAAGTGCCAATAACAGAAACACTATTTGATAAATTAAAAAATCTTCTTTGAGGAAATTATGAGCGAGAGGTTCTAATGCATTGTAAGCAATTGTCAGGATTATGAGTTGAATGATTGAGGAAGCGAACACATTACTTTGGGGCCATTCGGGTAAATTCGTTTCAAGTACGGGAGTCAATTCCTTTCCCATATTCCATAAAACAAGAATCATCAGGATAGAGATTATTATTTCAAATAAGGCTATTACAGTTAGACCAATCGATTGGATATAAATATCCTGAAACATTGGTAAATCTTTAATAATAATCAATATAAACCATAAAACGAGTAAACCTACTGCACCCTTAATAAGTGGTCTATATAATTTTGTATCCATAACAAACCTCCCTTACATACTTTCTTCACTTAGAAATATTTTGATAAACACGAAGATTAATCTCGCTTTAATAATCACATTAAATAGAAAATTTGTCAATACATTAAGTTTGTTAAGTTTGTTCTTATGGAATGACAAGGTTTTATCTGTAAGAGGTCGAAACTGAGAGTACCAAGTCTTTTCAATAACGAAAATCCCCAAGTTCACCAAGGAATTTTGAGTAACAATCTTATCTAATAATTAATAATACAGTATTGACAAGAGCCGCCCTTCCTTCTTCATGCTTTGTGGTTTTGTGTGCAGTTTGTGTGCAGATGGGGTACCACAGCATGGAAATAATGGACATTATGGACGTCAATAATGGTTTTTTGTAGACACAATAGACGTCTTCATTAGCTATCATACACAGTGGACTCAGACTTGGATAACTTAAAATCCGCCGGTAGAGATACCTTGTGGGTTCGATTCCCAACCGCCCTATATAATAAATAAAAAGAAAACCCGCTGGTCTCCGGGTTTTCTTTTTATTGGTCCCAATTTCGCATCGATAGCAACCCATCGGTTCGTGTTAGAATTTCAGATCATGAAAACACGTATCGTGTTCATGGGCTCGCCCGAATTTTCTCTGATCACCCTAAAAGCGCTCGTTGAGGGTTATTCAGTTGTTGGCGTGGTCACGCAGCCTGACCGTCAGGCCGGGCGCGGCCGCTCGTTGAAACCGCCCCCTATCAAAACCCTGGCACAAGAGCTTGATCTACCCATAATCCAACCACAAAAATTGAGTGACCCTGACGCAGTGGAACAGATTCGGGATTGGAAGCCAGACCTGATTGTTGTCGCGGCATACGGGCAAATCCTCAAACCCGAAGTGCTTGACCTGCCCCCGTATGGGTGTGTAAACATCCACGCCTCGCTACTGCCGCGCTGGCGCGGCGCAGCCCCCATTCAAGCCGCAATTCTACACGGTGACCAAGAAACTGGTGTCACTATCATGGTTATGGATATTGGCATGGACACAGGCCCAATCATCAGCCAACGCATAATACCTATCCAGCCCGATGATAGCGGTGGAGCGCTCGGCGAGCGTTTATCCTTCCTGGGTGCCGAACTGCTCTTGGATACACTAACGCCATTCTTAAAAGGAGAAATCACTCCCATACCCCAGGATAATGCTCTGGCGACTCGCGCTCCGATGCTCAAAAAAAGGGATGGTCAATTGGATTTCACGCATCGAGCCGAGTATCTGGTTCGTCAGTTGCGCGCTTTTTACCCCTGGCCCGGGTCATTCACTTACTGGCAGGAGCAGGTACTCAAAATCCACCTGGCACATGTACCTCCACCAGATGAAATCCTTGACTTTGTCATTTCACCAGGAGCCCGTACAATTTATCAAGGTTTGCCGGCGTTTGGAACGAGCGAAGGTTTATTAGTGTTAGATCGAGTCCAGCCTGCAGGTAAAAAAACAATGTCGGGCAAAGCCTTTCTTCAAGGAGCTAGGGGGTGGGCGGCATAATCTCAGATGGATAAATTCAATATCACACTCCTCCGTCACGCCGAATCTGCGGGTAACGCAGCTGATTGCCTCCAGGGTCAGAATAACGCGCCCCTAACAAAAAGAGGAGTCAGACAAGCTAAAGCCCTCGCCGAATTCTGGAACGATCATGGGGATAAATTCGATCTAATTATTTCAAGCCCCCAGGAGAGGGCACGTAGTACAGCTCAAATCATCGCTAAAACTCTGGGTATAGCGCTCCAATTCGACCCCGCCTGGATGGAACGCGCTTTTGGAATACTTGAAGGTGTTCCTTTTTCTGAAATGCTTGAACAGAATCCGCCTCCTGATTTCTTCCACCCTTATGATCATATAGGAGAAAGCGGTGAATGTTTAATGGACTTGTACCTGCGGGCCAGTAAGGCTGTCCAGAACTTACTCAAAAACCCACCAGGTTCTTACCTGATTGTATCCCACGGTGCGCTTCTCAACATGGCTATGTATTCAATATTAGGTCTCAGCCCGCATAACTATGTTCGAGGACCACGCTTTCACTTCAAGAATACAGGTTTTTCAGAATTGACCTACGAACCGGACACTCGTGTTTGGCGCGTGTTGTCATTCAATAACCACCCCCATTGGAACCAAGAATAGAACAGTACGCTTCCCTCATCTCGTGACCACCTATTTACACACATTGAGTTAACATGATCCTGATATATCTCACATATATCCGCAAAGACGAGATTCTTCAATCCGCTTCGCTCTATTAAGAACAAGTTACTGTTCCGAACAAGCTTCTGTTCCGAATGACATTACATTTTATTCAATACAACAGACTACTAATTACCTTATCCTCAATAATTAATTACCAAATCCCTGATCACCCAATTACCTGATCAACTGGTCATTCAACCACCCCATAGAACAACGGCAGCGGCTCTATAGGATCATCGCTCCACGAATGGGCGTCTAACAATCTCATACGGGCTTCTTCCATACCTCCACGATCATCGGCATGGATTGTGAATAAGGGATCTCCGGCTTCAACCCATTTCCCCACCTTGTTATGTATGATCACCCCCACCGCATGATCAATAGGATCATCCTTTCTCGCGCGCCCTCCGCCTAATGAAACAACAGTCCTGCCAACTTCACGTGCGTTGATTCCACTGATATAGCCATATCTAGGAGCCTGGATGGTCTCGATAAGCGCTGCGGATGGTAATCGAGCTGGTTCATCTATATAACTCACATCACCTCCTTGTACAACTACTAATTCCCTGAAACGCTCCCAAGCGCGGCCGTTCTTGATGGCTTTACCTGCCAACTGGCGTCCAACCTTCTCGTCTCGTGAGATGCCCCCCAACGCCAGCATATAACCTGCAACCACAAGACAGTGTTCAAGAAAATCTCCGGGTCCGTCTCCGTGTAGGGTTTCAATCGCTTCCCGCAACTCAAGCGCATTGCCCACCGCATGACCAAGGGGCTGGTTCATATCCGACAATAGAGCGATTGCTTTACGGTCTGCCAGTTTCGCAATCGATACCATCATCTCTGCCAGTGTTCTAGCATCTTCCTGGGTTTTCATAAACGCCCCCTCTCCGACCTTGACGTCTAATAATATCGCCTGGGCACCAGCAGCGATTTTTTTACTCATCACCGAAGAGGCGATCAACGGGATTGACTGTACTGTACCAGTTACATCCCGTAGTGCATAAAGTTTGCCATCCGCCGGGGCAAGGTCTACAGTCTGCCCGGTTAGAACCAACCCGATCTTACGCAGTTGTTCTAAAAATTCTTCAGTGGTCAAATCAGTTCGGTACCCCGGAATTGATTCCATCTTGTCCAACGTGCCCCCGCTGAAATCTAATCCACGTCCCGACATTTTTCCAACTGGTAGACCACAAGCTGCAACTACAGGTTCAACCACCAAAGTTGTTTTGTCACCGACACCGCCGGTTGAATGTTTATCAATCGTTAGCGGGACAACCTCTGATAAGTCCAGTATTTCTCCGGTATTTGCCATTGCAAGGGTCAAATCGGTGGTTTCTTGATCCGTCATCCCATTCAATAAGATGGCCATCGCCCAGGCCGATGCCTGGTAATCTGGAATCTCTCCTGATGTATATCCCTTAATGAAAAAATCTATCTCTTGACGAGTTAATTCCTTTTTATCACGTTTATTAATGATGATATCTACTGCACGCATACATAACTCCGTTGGTGGTCGACAATGGGTTGAAATTAAACGATTACGTTTTAATTAAGATTTGCACATTATAACCGGCACTGATAATAATTTTAGACGATTGTTCTTGATCGATCGCGGCATGACATCAAATAATCAACATTGCATCCCCAAAAGAGTAGAACCGGTATCCGTTTTCCTTTGCCACCTGATAAGTTTCCAAAACTCGCTCGCGACCTGCAAAAGCGCTGACTAACATGAGCAGGGTTGAGCGGGGTAAATGGAAATTTGTAATCATAGCATCCACAGCGCTGAATTCATAACCCGGCAACATGAATAGACCAGTTGCACCATCGAACCGCCTTAACATATCGCCCTGAGATTGGTTCTGAGCAGCGCTTTCCAACGCACGCACACTTGTTGTGCCGACGGCGATGATACGCCTGCCTTCTCTGCGAGTATGATTGACTTCATCAGCCGTATGTTTCGATACCTGGCACCATTCGGTGTGAATTGTATGCATAACTGGTTCATCTTCAGTAACTGGTGCAAATGTATCTAAACCAACATGAAGCGTAAGGTTGGTAAACCGGATGCCTTGATCTTTTAGATGCAAAATCAAATCTGGAGTAAAATGCAGACCGGCAGTGGGTGCCGCTACCGATCCCGGTTGGCTTGCGTATACTGTCTGGTATCGCTCCGGATCAGAAAGGGCAGTTCGAATATATGGGGGCAGCGGCACATTTCCAATATCGTCTAAAAACGATTCTATTGACTCTTCAAAGTGCACCAAACGCCGAGACCCCTCCAGCACTGCAACAATTTCAGCCTGAGGTCCATTTTCAATTTGAATTTGTCTACCTTCCAGAAGTCCTTTACCTCTAACTAGACACTCCCAAGTGCGATCTTCCACCCAACGCAACAGCAGGACCTCAACTCGACCTGCGGTTGGGATTTTATGTCCATATAGGCGGGCTGGTATAATTCTTGTTTCGTTTAGAACAAGCAGGTCTCCAAATTCCAAATAATCGCCCAGGTCGCGGAACATGCAATGCTTGATTGAACCGGAAGCTCGTTCTAATACCAGCAAACGAGATGAATCGCGTGGCTCTGATGGAGTTTGAGCGATAAATTCGAGAGGTAATTCGTAATCAAAATCGGCGGTTTTCATCGCAAATCTATCTATTGCTCACACGCTGTCGAACATCTATCTCAAAAACCGGGCAACTATGTTCAAAACAACTTTAAGCAAAATTGAAATCAATAGGGATATCTAGAAGAAGCTGGGCTGCTCATCCTTTGAATAAGGGAAATTCAGGTGCTCATAAGCACGTTGCGTAGCGAGGCGACCCTGAGGGGTGCGGTCCAAGAAACCAAGCTGCAGTAAATAAGGTTCCACTACATCCATGATGGTATCGGGTTCCTCGCTTATGGAAGCAGCAATTGTGCTCAATCCAACCGGTCCCCCCTTGTACTTCTCAATTACGGTTAGCAAAACACGGCGGTCCATATCATCGAGACCTAAACTATCGACATCAAGCAAGTTGAGAGCCTGGATCGATACTTCCCTTGTGACTACTCCATCGGCGCGCACCTCCGCATAGTCACGCACACGCCGCAGTAATCGCAAAGCAACCCGCGGTGTGCCCCTGCCCCGACGAGCGATCTCATTAATACCACCATCTTCTGCCTGGACGCCCAAAATGCCAGCCGCTCGTTCAACAATTGACTGCATCGCCGGTAAATCGTAGAAGTCAAGACGATAGGTGGCGCCAAAGCGGGCTCGCAAGGGGGCAGTCACTAAAGCAAGGCGGGTTGTCGCCCCGATCACAGAAAATCTGGGTAACTGCAAGCGTATTGAGCGCGCCGATGGGCCCTTACCGATCACAATATCCAATGCAAAATCTTCCATCGCCGGATAAAGCACTTCCTCAATTACCCGTCCCAGACGATGGACCTCATCAATAAAAATGACGTCACCAGCACGCAAGTTGGTGAGGATTGCTGCCAAATCGCCAGGACGTTCGATCGCAGGTCCTGAAGTGATTTTGATATTGACTCCCATTTCATTCGCCAGGATATGCGCTAGAGTCGTTTTCCCTAATCCAGGCGGGCCATAAAAAAGGACATGATCGAGCGGTTCTTTACGTTGAAGCGATGCAGCGATTAGAATCGAGATGTTCTCTCTAACCCGATCTTGTCCGATCAAATCAGTGAGGTATTTCGGTCTCAATGCCTGATCTAAACGATCATCGAATTGAGTTTCCGGATTAACCAAGCGGTTTTGCGATTCATTCATGGTGATGATTATAACCGACGAAATTTCCTGAAAACCCCTGGGGGCTCACCTGCTGTATTGGAAACTATCTAGGATTTCAAAAAATGTCCGAATATCATAAACTGATACCCAGTTTACGCTTATAATTAGTTAATTCCAAAGAAGGAGCACACCCATGTCAAAGGTTATAGCCTCAACACACCCTCTCGTTGCCCATAAATTGACGATACTGCGAGATAAAAGGACTGATCCAACTACTTTTCGCCAGTTGATACGCGAGATCGCGGCGCTGCTCACTTATGAAGCAACAGCCGACTTGTTCGTCCAACCTAAGAATGTAGATACACCTCTTGGTTCTACTGAAGGTCTTGAATTGAAAGAGAATATTGGCTTAGTACCGATCTTGCGCGCCGGTCTGGGAATGGTAGCTGGTGTTTGGGACTTGATGCCATCTGCGGAAGTCTGGCACATCGGATTATACCGCGACGAGAGCACACTTAAACCGGTTGAATACTACAATAAACTACCAATAGAGCCGACAGTATCCGTATGTCTAATTCTAGATCCAATGTTAGCAACCGGCGGCTCGGCTGTCGCCACCGTTGACGTGCTCAATCGATGGGGGGTAAATAAAATCAAGTTCGTAGGAATTATAGGTGCACCCGAAGGTATCGCATTGATGCAAGAGCGCCATCCAGAAGTGCCGATTTATCTCGCCTCAGTCGATGAATATTTGAACGAAAAAGGCTACATTTACCCAGGATTGGGAGATGCTGGTGATCGTCAATTCGGAACCGGCTGATCGCTTAATTTAAAACCGAATTACTCAGCTTCATTCAAAACCGCCAGCACCTCCTTACTGTGTGCGGCTGGTTTCACTTTTTCAAACACCTTTACAATCTGCCCATGAGCATCGATCAAAAACGTGGTGCGAAGGACGCCATAATATTCACGTCCTCCCGATTTTTTAAGAGCCCACACATCGTAGAGCTCACAAACTTCATGTTTTTCATCTGCTAGCAGGGTGAAAGGCAAATCATACTTTTCTTTGAAATTAGTATGCCTCTTTGTAGAATCAGGACTGACGCCCAAAATAACCACTCCAGCTTCCCGGTACGCGCTGTAATCGTCCCTAAAATTACAGGCTTCCGTAGTACATCCAGGCGTGTTGTCTTTCGGGTAAAAATATAACACTACTGGACTTCCCTTGTAATCAGACAAAGTATGTTCGTTCCCCATTTCATCCGGCAACGTGAAATCGGGAGCTGTGATTCCAGGTTCAATTGGCATTTTAGCCTCCTTAATTTTTTTTTTATTTATTTTCAGTTCAGGATTGATTTAAACTTTTACAAATCCTCTGATTCATATAGAAATAAACTCTTAACCCAATTCAGCAATTAAACTTCCCATATGTGTGACGTCATAACCTGGCAGTGATAAAACAGCTTGTTGGAATTCAGATGTAGCCAACAATTCAAGCAATGGAGATAACAAGCTATCTGCGAAGAATTCGGCTGGAATAATTAAATCATACCTCTCCTCGTAGAGAGGAATAAAACTCAAACCCAGTGCTTCTGCGGCTGCAGAAATACCTAATCCACAATCAGCCCTTTTTGAAGATACAGCCGCGGCAACGGACAAATGTGAAAATTCCTCATGTTGGTAACCACTGATCTCATCGGCTGCGATACCCAACTTATCAAGACGATAATCCAATAGCACCCGCGTCCCCGCCCCACGTTGGCGGTTTACGTATTTCACATCAGAGCGGGTCAGGTCTTCCAGTGATTCAATTCGCTTGGGATTGTCTTTTTGAACCAACAAGCCTTGCTGGCGTCCCACCAAGTTTACGATTTTCACTTTTCTTCCAGGCAGATATTGCTCTACATAACTTAAATTGTATTCACCACTATCCGGGTCCAGCAAATGAGAACCCGCCAAGTGAGCCTCATCTCGGGATAACGCTACCAGACCACCCAAACTACCTACGTTTGCAGATGTCATTCGTCGATTACGGGGAGCCAAAAATTGCGCCATGATATCTAAAGTCATATCATGCGAACCTATCGCAAAGATAACATTCTCAAGTTCCGTGAAAGGGCGAAACAGATTTACCTTGATTTTTTCACCTGCCGGAAGCCCTTGAGATCCGCGAGGTAGAATAGCGATCCCATCTGCCCTCACAAGGGAAGTAATCACGCCAGCACCTCGCGACAACGGCGCAGCTAGAATTTTTTCTCCAACCCTACCAACGACTACGCGCATAAAATCGTCGTCACCCGGGGGTGAAGTCACTTTGCGCGTGAGTGTCGCGGTTATATGTCCTGGCTCAACCTGTGTCCTACCCAACCACTTTGTGATAAGCGGTTCCACAAACAGCTCACCCGTCAATGCCGCCGATACAGGATAACCTGGCACTCCTATGATCGGTATTCTTCTGGGAGTATCTCCGTGATGCAAATCGATCATTCCCAGTATTACTGGGTGACCTGGGCGAACGGCAATACCATGAACAAGTACCTCTCCAAGCGTTTCAATTACGCGGGCAGAATAATCTTCGGAGCCAGCCGAGGATCCTGCATTGAGCAGCACGAGATCATGTTCCAGAGAAGCTTCTTCTACGCGCTTCTTAATGTCCTCGAACACGTCAGGTGTGATAGGCATTCGAGTCGCTTCGCCTCCCCATAACCTGACTTGGGACGCCATTACCAGTGAATTGTACTCAATGATCTCCCCGCTGCATGCCTGGGAACCAATCGGTACCAGTTCACTTCCAGTGGGGATAATCGCAACTCGTGGTTGTCGTGCCACTCTAACGCTTTCATGACCACAGGCTGCAATTGCACCTAAATCTACTGGTCGCAGCGTGTGACCAGCGGGCAAAACTAACTGGGTGGCAATAATGTCCTCACCAATTACTCGCACATGGCTCCAAGGTGTCACGGCTGCTCGAATCTGAATTGCGGCGGGATGCCGTGGATCTACTGCAGGATGACCCTGGTCATCCAAAGGTTCAACGTTTTCAATTGGAATTTCCGCATCTGCCCATTCTGGCAGTGGATCCCCCGTGTCTATATAGACAGTTTTATTAATTTCATCATATCCACCATATTTGAGTAAGACAGGCTGTGTTGGGAGCGCTCCGATAGTATCGCTTGAACGAACCGCAAAACCATCCATTGCAGCAGAGTGATAATGGGGGGAAGAAGTCTTAGCCCACACAGGCTCCGCTAGTACACGAACAACTGCATTTTGATCGAGCGGAATCTCTTCAGCTTCTAACAAACCCCACAGACCAGCTGATATTAGAACTGATTCAAATCGCTTGCGAGCTTCTGGGAGAGGGATATCATGTAGATAAATTGTCATAGTCAATAATCTGATAAGTTACATTAAGACGACTTCAACGTTCTCTCCAGCCCTCAACCCAGTCGCTGAAGGTGGAATTCGGATTAGTCCATCGGCTCGTACAAGAATGAATATTAAATTGCTTTTTCCAAAAATCGGTTCAGCCAAGTATCCATCTGTCACTTTCCTGAGCCGGACTGGTACCCAATCCTCTCTTCCTGTCTGGGAAGACAGGTTGATAGATAATTTAGCTGATATTGATGGTTCAGGTGGTTTGTGAGTTAATCTTAAAAGCTTCTCCAACACCGGGACAACAAATAATTTTGCGATCACCAATGCGCTGACAGGATTACCGGGAAGACCTATCACGACTTTATTATCACAAACAGCAAGTATTGTAGGCTTTCCAGGGCGTACATTGACACCATGAACAAGCATACCTGGTTCTCCCAGTTCATTGACGACAAGAGCTGTCAGGTCACGTTCACTGGCAGAAGAACCAGCCGTTATGATCACCATGTCGCATTCCTTGAGCGCTTGAACCGCCTTTTTTCGCAGCTCATCAACCGTGTCGGGAATGATCCCGTATAGAGCGGAAACCCCACCGTGTTTATTAACCAACGCCTGCAAACTATAAGTATTTACATCCCGTACCTGACCAGGTAACGGACTTTCTTGCGGTGGGATTACTTCGTCCCCGCTGGATAGAATCCCAACTACTGGACGCTTGGAGACGGATAATTGAGTGATTCCCAATGCCATTAAACCTCCAATCTCCGCCTCACGCAACTCCTTGCCTGCTGGAACAACCTCATCGCCAGCGGTAATATCTTCACCTACCGCAATTATATTTTCTCCCACCGCAACTGATTTCAGAATTTCGACTTCTCCAGGACGAGCAACCTGGGTGTGTTCAATCATGACAACCGCATCAGTCCCAAGCGGCAGCATTCCACCTGTGTGGATCAAAGCACACTGTGAATTCCCTACAGTTATTCCAGCCGCAGCTCCCATTGGAACCTCGCCAATTAACTTAAGATAGGCAGGAAGGGAATCGCTTGCACCGTAAGTGTCCTTTGCCTGCAACGCGAAGCCATCAACAGTCGAACGCGAAAAAGATGGGAGTGGATGCGGAGCTAGAACTGAAGTATTCGTAACCCTTCCAAGAGCTGCGTTTGTTTCAATTAATTCGCATCCAGCACCCGCTGATATACGCTCCATCAAAATTGATAGGGCTTCTCCTGGTGGCAGCAATTTTATAAATTCAGGCATAGGTCACAATTAATTTATCCAATATGCGAAAGTCATAAGATAAGTCATAGCACCAAATAATGACATCGAAACAACAGTCAGTGCTTTCCAATTGGGTTTGGCGCCATCAGCAATATGTCTCATTTGCCATATTTGAAATAATCCCAACGGCAACGTCAGCAGTACCGGCAACCAAACAAATCTTGGCATACCGTTTATAGCTGCCAAACCTAAAAGCAGGTATGCACTCAAAATTAAAATATTATGTAAGATCATACCATTTCTCCAGCCAATTCGTACCATAATCGTTCGTTTTCTGAACTTAATATCATTTGCATAATCCGGCAGCTCAAATGCAAGGAGCATGGCTAAATGCATAACTGTTAGTGGAAAAGCGCTCATCGCCACTAAGCGATGCAGTTCACCGGTTTGCAATATAAACGCATAGGCAGGAAGTGTGAAGGCGACGATTATTGACACCATTAATTCGCCATACCCAGAACCTTCTAATTTTAACGGAGGAGTTGAATACGTCAGAGAACCCAATAGGGCAAAACCCATAATAAGTAATGCAGTCGGAGTAAGTGTCACCCGGGAGATCATTACAACCGTCAGCGAAGCTAAGAAGGCAAGACACGTATATGCAGCCATCAATGCTGTTCTACGAGGCAGTTTTTCGGTGCCAAGGGCACCGCTGCCTCCAGTAATTGGTGTGCGATTCTGGTTCTCCGAATCTGCTGTTGCATTGAAATATTCGTTCAGATACTGAGTGCTGAGTTGCAACAGAATAACCCACAACTGCCCAAATACATATACAACCCAATTGATTGAAATACCCAGATAATGGGCGATTCCTACCCCCAAGGCATACAATATTACAACACCGATAATAAACAGGGGCCGCGTAAGGCGGATAAATAAACCGATTTTCTCCATCTATTTTCGGAAGAAGTTCGAAACGAAGAACCATAAATTTGCTGGGTTTTCGGCAAGCCGGCGGACAAAATACGGATACCACTCAGTTCCGTACGGTACATATACTCGCACTGGGTATCCTTCTTTACTAGTTTGATCTTGTAAATCGCGTCGAATGCCGTAGAGCATTTGGAATTCAAGTGCCTTGTCAGGTAGTTTAACTTCCTTTGCGTATCTTTTTGCATAACTTAAACGATTTGGGTCATGGGAAGCAATAGCAGTTAATGGGGGAATCTTTCCATCCTCACTAATTAAAGTTGAACCACTAGCAAGAGCTCCATCGATTAACATCTTTGTTAAGAGGTCAAAATTATTGTCCACATCCCGTTTCTTGGGAAAAGCAATAGAAGGAGGTTCTTTATATGCTCCTTTACAAAGACGAACTCGTCCCCCTTCTGAGATAATTTGGCTAACGTCCTCTTCACTCTGAAAAAGATATGATTGGATAACCACACCTGTTTTAAATAAATTGTGTTCAGCGTGCATTTTCCCGTATAGAAGAAGCGTTTTGTTCACCCAGGACGAATCCTCCATGTCTATACGCAAAAAGTTTTGGGTTTCTTGAGCAGTTGATAGAATCCTGCGCAGATTCTCTTCACATAAATCTTCATCAAGCTCCAAGCCTATTTGAGTTAATTTTATGGACACGTTCGAACGCACACCCGATTTATCAATCGCAATCAAGCTCTCAATTATTTCATCTGTGGCCTGACGTGCTAACTCAGGAGTCGATGTATGTTCACCAAGATGATCCAACGTTGCGTTTATCCCCTTACCATTTAATACTTCGATCACGCTAATCGCTTCACCCAGGGTATCTCCCGCCACAAATCTCGATGCTGTCCTCCAGGCAAATTGCCATTGAGTAATCATTTTTCGTGCCCAATGGGCTTGGGACAAATAAATCAACGATGAACGCAACATGTTCTCTCCCCAATACTTGAATTCTTAGGTTTGACCGGATGCATTAATTTTAACACATACCTGCTGCATGTTCTCTCGGAAAAGTCATACCTTACGATAGACAAAAGACACTTCCCACAAAGCTACGTAGCATTAATAATATATGAATAATGGCACATAACTTGCAACCTGTTATAATTACTAACCAATAGGAAACCACATGATCATCCAATCCCAAACCCATAGACTGCGACCACAAACTACGGCACATCTTGCACAGACCATGTCGCTGCTAGAACTTACTGGTGTAGAGCTGCGCCAGAAAATTGAAAGTGAATTAGCGTCAAATCCAGCTTTAGAGTTGGTCAAAGAAGTCAAATGTCCCAATTGCCACCGCATTTTGCCTGATCGTGGATCTTGCCCAGTTTGCAGTCAACCAAATCAAAAAAATTCTGACCAACCTATCGTATTTGTGTCTCCACGTTCAAGCTTTAATCAATTTGATACAATCCATTCAAATGATGACATTCAAACAGATGATTGGGCCGCGGCTGTTGAAGACTTGCCAACGTTCGTTCTCAGGCAAATTTCGACCGAACTAGATCCAAATGATCGTCCAATTGCCGCGCATATCCTTTCAGGTTTAGACGATGATGGTCTGCTATCTATTCCAATTATCGAAATTGCGAACTACCATCACAAACCAATTACTAAGGTGGAAAAAGTACTTCATTTGATCCAAAGAGCCGAACCAGTAGGCGTCGGATCACCTTCACCTCAACAAGCACTTTTGATCCAATTAGATGTTCTATCTGAATCCCGAAAAATCCCCGCACATGCGAAAGAAGCAATCAAGGACGGTATGGGTTTTCTCAGCCGTCATGCCTATACTGATTTGGGGAATCTACTTGAAATATCAACACATGAAGCACGTGATTTAGCTACATTTATCAGCAAAAATCTAAACCCGTATCCAGCTCGTGCCCATTGGGGTGATATTCACTACACAGCTGAGGCTACCCCCACTTATCAAACTCCTGATATTATTATAACGCGTCTCAATAATTCTCATGATTCACCATTGATTGTAGAGATTCTTTCCCCATTTTCAGGCTATTTACGCATTAATCCTCTTTTCCGTAAAGCTCTTGCCCAGGCACCCTGTGATAAAGCAGAACAATGGCAAGCCGACGCAGATAGTGCCACCCTGCTTGTTAAATGTATTCAGCAGCGGAACAATACAATGGTTCGCTTATTGGAAAGACTTGTCACGCTACAGCGTCAATTCATCTTAGAAGGTGACGCATTTTTGCTACCGATAACGCGTGCTCGATTTGCTGGAGAGCTTGAGGTCCATGAATCAACCGTCTCTCGTGCAGTTGCCAATAAAGCGGTACAATTACCTAATAGGAGGATTATTCCGCTGGCGAAATTATTCGACCGCAGCTTGCACATTCGAACGGCGCTCAAACAAATCATTGATCAAGAAGTTAAACCGCTTAGTGATACTCAACTCGCTGACTTATTGATTGACAGGGGTTATTCCATTGCACGTAGGACCGTCGCTAAATATCGTTCGATGGAAGGTATCCTACCAGCTCGATTGCGCCGCTCAAACTTAATTCCAAATCTTTAAAAACTTTTAGGATGAATTCTCAAAATTATGATTGGGAATGGATCGATTTTCACGAGCCAGTTGAACGTTAGAGCATGGAACAATTTTGGGAAAGCCTGCAAAATTTAATATCAGCCACCAACGAAACGAATCTAGAAAATAGTCTAAATATAGCACTCAACGCCGGAGAAGCACTCTCCGGAGCGGAGATCCTGGCAATTTACCTGGCTAACGATCAAGATCCAGGTCTCCAACGATATGGGAGCATTGGGGCGGATCGACTTCTTCCAGACCAACTTCCAGCCCAGGATTTGATACATTTACGTAAACCCCAATTATGGTTTCCTGGTAAGCGCTCGAATACCACACTGCTTAACGCTGCCCGAAAAGCTCGATTTCCTTACCTGGCTTCAGCACCTATGGGGCAGCCCAATGCAATTATTGGCTTAATCGTAATTACTGATACACAAGGTTCACCCACTGAATACACTCTGCAAATCGTAAAACTATTAGCAAACACAATCACCACAATAATTCAAGGACACTTCCGCGCCAAGCAAATACAAAACAATCTCGACTTCAACAACCAGCGTATCAGGTTATACACGACTCTTGAGGAACAAATCCACGAGGGTCTACTTCTTTTAGACCCGGATATGAAAATTTTAAGAATGAACCTCAGCGCTGAAATGATGCTGGGGTACTCAAATCAAGAAGTTGTCGATCAACCTGTCGATAAAATAATAATCGGTACAGAATCCTTGTTACCAGCCCTTAGAGATGCACAAAGAGGAAGCGCAAATTTTTATCTTGGCGACCAGCGGTTATTCCGGAGAAATGGCGAGACTTTCTTAGCTCATGTACGCACTTTTCCAATAAAAAACAAATACACAATTGAAGGGATACTTATTCTTATAACAGATCTTAGTGAACAAGAACAAATTCAGGAACACACCCAAAAACTTGAACAACATGCTTTTCTTGGCGAGATCACAGCCATATTCGCTCACGAGGTACGGAATCCGATAAACAATATCAGCACCGGTTTACAGCTAATGGCATTGAACCTCACGGAAGATAATCCAGACCAAACATCAATCGACAGACTCCAGCAGGATTGCGATCGTCTGGAAGAATTAATGAAATCAGTGCTGACATTTTCTCGCACAACGGAATACGAAATGGATCTCGTAGATCTGCCCTTCCTTATTAACCGTCTGATAGAACGTTCAAAACAAAGAATTTCACGCCTGGATGTCGAATACAATTTGCAGATCGAATCTGGTTGTCCGCCAGTACATGGAAATACACGCGCCTTAGAACAGGTTTTTACAAATTTGATCAATAACTCAATCCAAGCCATGCGTGAAACTGGTGGTAAACTGGCGTTGAAAATTCAGACGGTCGACAATCCAGGAGGAAATCGTTTTGTGGAGACAAGCGTTGCCGATACCGGTCCTGGAATTGCGAAAGAGCTGCGAGACCGTATTTTTGAACCTTATTTCACGACCGAACGGAGTGGAACAGGTTTGGGATTAGCAATTGCCAAGCGTATCGTAACGGCACATAACGGCACTATTAAATTAGACAGCTTCCCTGGTGGCACCGTATTTTCCATCAGAATCCCTGCCGCCGAATCTCCGAGCTAAAATTTTTAAACCAACGATTTAATTTACTGCAATGTTATTTTGATTAACATTTTCAAATCATAGAGGATTTTATGAGTGCAACAATTCTAGTAGTAGATGACGAAGAGAATGCGCGTATTAACATCAGCACTTTCCTATCTTCAAAAGAATACGAAACGATCAGCGTAGCTACAATTGGTGAAGCTCGAGATTGCTTGAACCAGGGAAATGCGGATATCATCCTCTTAGATGCCCAACTTCCAGACGGTTACGGACCGGCATTACTTGAAGCGACCGCCGGAATGCCTGCCCGACCACCAATCATTATGATCACCGCATTTGGCGATATCGAAATGGCAGTCGAAGCCATGAAAAATGGCGCACATGACTTCCTACAGAAGCCAATTCGTCTGGCTCAACTTGAGACATCCATCCAGCGTGCTGAGGAAATTATCTCAATGAGAAGGGAGTTGGCTCATCTCCGCAGGTCGCGTCAAGACCAGGTCGACTTTATTGTTGGCAGTACTCCCAGGATGCAATCCGTTCTCGAACAAGCTCAACGAGCGTCTGAGGCTTCCGTACCAGTTCTTATAACTGGTGAAACGGGAACTGGCAAGGAGATACTCGCCGACGCTATCCACAAAATGGGTCCGCGTAAGGATAAGCCGTTCATTGCAGTAAACTGCGCCGCGATCCAGAGCACAGTGCTCGAATCCGAACTGTTCGGTTATGAGGCCGGCGCGTTCACCGGAGCAGAAAAACGTAAACATGGGTTAATGGAAGTGGCTGATGGAGGTATTTTATTCTTAGACGAAATTTCATCCATGCCGCTCGACATGCAAGCCAAGCTTCTGCGTGCATTGGATGAAAAAGCATTCCGGCGTGTTGGTGGAACAAATTTGATAAAGGTGGACGTTCAAATCCTGGCTGCTTCAAACCGAAACCTCAAAACATTACTAGAAGAAGGAAACTTCCGCCAGGACCTATATTACCGTCTGAAAGTCGTCGATTTAGATTTGCCACCTCTACGTGACCGAAAACAAGACATCCCCGAACTGGTCGGATTGTTTATTCGAAAATCCAACCAACAAATGGGAAGGAACGTACTTGATGTTACCCCCATGGCAATGGAAGCGTTGATGGTTCACGATTGGCCAGGCAATATTCGCGAATTAAAAAATATAATCGAACGTGCGGTTCTGTTTTGTGACGATCCATCTCTTGATCTTCCCCAACTGCCTAATGAAATCCTCGAAATAATAAACAAGGACAAAACAACAAGAAAAAGCCCTGATCCACAAGCAGTATAGGAAGGTTGTGTATAAAGACAAGTCCCAGGTGGCGATTGGCTTGTACCTGGGACTTTATCGTTTAATTGTATAAGTCGTTGAAATCAGGATTTCATCTACATAGTCCGACTTCCTAAATCATACGCTTCTTGCAGCCAGATATTAAACCGGGCGTCATAGTCATCAAGAGAGTTAATCATAATATTGTGAGCATACTTATCAGTTCCGATTGTGTCGAC
>JAUWPO010000100.1 GCA_030611505.1 Chloroflexota bacterium | reverse complement strand
TTCACCATTAAATGCCACTATCTCAATAAGCCCCTTGCCATCATAATCTTCCAACAGCTCCCCCAATAGCAGTAAAACAACGACACCAGTTGCATTGTCAATCGCACCGGGTGTGCCTTTCTTCGCATCAATATGTGCGGTAATCACAATACGTTCGCTTGAAAGTACCCCCTTTCTGGCAATAACATTATAGCCTTTTCCCGGAATACGTTTGGATATTGATTGCAATACAACTGTCTTTCCTACATAAGGCAAAAGCTTGCGCCCTTCATCTTCGGTCATATAAACTGAAGGTATATCAAAATCCCCGTCCTCAATTAGAGGGAATGGATATACGCCACCTGCGAGAGCCGCATTTCTCCCCGTCCCACAGATAATGGCTTTGGGTCTGCCTTTTTTAAGCAGGGAAATGATTTGTTGATGTTCCACTGGATTATAGAAAACGAAATTCTTCGGCATAAGTTGTTCTTTTGCAATTTCGCCGTACAAAAAAAGTATCTTCGCGCTCATTTCGAGCTGCGCCAGTTCCTCTACGCGTGATGCACTTACAAGCGGCGCTTCAACTGCGCACCCCAATGAGTATGGACTCACAAAAACCTCAAAGCTTGAACTGTCAGAGTGTAAAATCGCTCCACCATCTTCCCAGTCAATCGCATCAAATTCCTGCATTTCTGTATTCCAGTCGAATGAGGAGATTTCTTTCTCAAAAAACCGAGTGGCCATCCTGTTACCTTCACTGCCAACGCATCGCTCGGGTATTTCTTCGCAAAGCTTCCTCAAGTAAGATAAACTTTTGTGGTAGAGTTGTCCTGTTTCCATTTGTTTTCCTCAATACCTTAACACATAACGGCCTCGAGCTGAGGCACCGGGGCATGCCCCACCCCAGGCAAATCCAGCATCCCCATCATGCAACTTCATGAGTAAATAGCGCCGCGTACCCTCCGGGCGAAGCCCGGCCCCCTGCAAACAGGGCTAGCCGCCACACCCGGTCAAAACGTTTGCAATAACTTCTTCACTCTTCTTTGTTGAGCAGCCGACAATGAGTCTAATCTTTCGTTGAGTATGCTCAGATATTGCTCTTGGTTATCTAAGTTTATTGCAACCCTGATGCTTTCAGCGTATTGCGGTATGCTCTTTGAACTACATATTCTCAGTTGCTCCATCAAGTATGGAACAATTACTTCCTCGTATTCGGTACTCGTAGAAGCAACCTTTGCTAATGTCTTGATTCCATTGTCTTTCGTGATCACAGAACCCTTTTCTATCACTTTGACAATATCATCATACTGCTCAAATATCTCTTGTGGTTTTCTGTCTGCTATCAGTGCCAAGTTGATCATTGCCGCCCATACAAGACGATTGTCTTTGCTGAAGATTAGCTCAATAAAATCAGCCACATAATTTTCGATCAACTCCGGTTCTAACAAGCCCACTTGCTCCAATACTGAAAGGCAGTCTGTTTGAACTCGCTTGTCTTTTTTCCATAAATTTTCCGCAATTTCCCGAATCCCTTCGATATCGTGATTTTCCACTAGCTCCCTACCCAAATCCTTGTTGGGCTCTTCATCCTTTCTATCTTGTGCGCTGGCTAGTTTTGATAAAATAGACGTATTTTCTTCTTCCTTTTGGAATTGTTCTGGTGGCTAAAGCGTGAGTTCACCTGTATTTTAGAGCGCAGTGGAAAAAATATCAGGTGGGAGGGTCAAGGGGTACTCAATCCACGGTGTCTCGTTGAATAACCAAGTTATCAGGTCATTGTTCATATCTTCGCTCACATAATACACCAAAGAATTTATTTAGTAAGTCTGTCAAAAGTGTAGCCAAGTAAAGCACCTAAAATGAGTGTCATCACAACAATTGGAACAAGAGAAACTGGCTCGTTCCATCCGATGATAAACATGCTTGGTAATAGACAAAGAAAAGCGATGACAATGCCTTTCAGAGCCGCGGGTAATGACAGATTTGACGTAGCAAGCATAAAGCCTGCAACTACCCACAACGAAAAGGCAGAAAGATTTGCGTCCCACGTCAGTTTTTGAGCAACCATAGGAATCACATCAATTATGCCTGCGACGGCACCCAAGGACACCCCAATAATAATTCTCTTCTTCATAATTTTAACTCCTATTTACGATAAGGTTTCTACGAACCCGCAAAAAGCAACCTAACTATTAAGTAAATGAAATATTCCCTAAATAATCTATTATATTCTAAAGAGGGCATTTCCCCGGTTAGCGTCTTTGTCAATGGTGTAAATTACTAAGTGTGTCTGCGAGGGGCAGAGGACCCCTCACCCAACCCTCTCACCGCTGGGGAGAGGGTTGGAACCAGGGGGAACTTGGTGCCGGCGGTGTGGGAGCCCGGGCAGCTTCCCAGCTTCTCGACCGCGTCCGTGATGTCGCCCGCCGTAAGTATTACTCAATCCGCACCGAAGGTGCCTACGTCAATTGGATCAGGCGCTACATCCTCTTCCACGATAAACGACCCCCAAAAGAGATGGGCGTACCGTCCAGCCGTTTGTCCACCGATCCCCGCAACGACGTCGTTCGACGAAACCACGTTCACGAGAACAGTTTGCAGAAAGCTGTTAGAACTGCTGCTCAACTGTCGAGGATCCAAAAGCGCATCACCCCGCATACCTTTCGTCACAGCTTTGCTACCCATTTATTGAAGCGGGTTACGATCCTTCGCTGTTCCTTCACTACATTCAGGATAAACTCAGGACAGGCATACACGCCCGTGCTAAACAAGGAACCAAAAGCCGTGCGCAGTCCGTTGGATTGGGCGTGATACTACAAGGTGCGTATTGAAAATCACTGACCCGCAGCGACAACCCGACTCCCCCAGCCTGACAAGCGTTTCAATGAATCACGCCTACCTGAAAGACTGGATGCCTGCTACATGACTTCCAGCTTGCAGCGCTGCATCAGTGATCGTAGCACCCATGTGGTTGTAGAGACCCTCGTAGATAGCTGCTTTATCAATCAATAAATTTAGTACCCGGCAACGACATGCAATATGAACTAAAGCCCAGGTTCTTCACTGGATAATTCTTGATAGACCAAGTAACCCAGCATGACTTTTTGTAGATATTCGCGTGTTTCCCCGAACCATGTCCAACGGATCAAATCCTCCCGAGTTGAAACCAAAGGGTCAGCACCCCACTCTTCGACATTAGCAAAGCCACCGTTATATGCCATGAGCGCCAATTCGAGATCATCATTGAAATAATCCAATAAGTATTTCAGATACCAGCTTCCCATGCGGATATTCTCTTCAGGTTTATAGGCATCCCCTGGCTGGAGTTCAATTTCCATTTGTTCAGTGATCCAATCTTGGGTGGAAGGCATTATCTGCATCAAACCCCTGGCACCCACATAAGATATGGCATCTGGATCGTAGCGACTTTCAACCCGCATGACCGCCCAAATAAGCAAGGGGTCCACTCCGAATTCTTCGGCTGCAGACTTTACAATTTCCTGATAAGGCATTGGATAACTCAAACGCCAGAAGTTAACCGGAGCGTTTGGATTAGATTCGATATAAGCTTCTGCGATAGCATGGGACTCCGCGATATCCCCTCTTGATTGCAGTTCCTCAAGGAAGTTCGATTTCAAAATCGGATCGTCTAAGAATTTAGCTGCGAAAAGAAGCTCAGCATCTGCAAGGTCTTGCCTGCCAAGAGAATCCAGAAATTCAACCTTATCGAACACGGGCTCTCCAACAGGATCAATCTTGTTGTCATTACCGATTTCAAGATCGGATTCCGGTATGCGCTGTTTTAGCCAATTTGGTCCAATCATTTCGAGCAATGATACGGCTTCGCTCTTGGTCTCATCATCTCCCAGCCTGGTGCTTAGAATATATAAACGGTAAGCGGCGTCATCGGAATAATATGTGTCAGCTTCTGCGATTTGACGATAAAGAGGTAATGCTTCCTCCAATCTTCCTTGCTCCTCCAAAATCCAGGTCGCGTTCCACCACGCAACAGGGAAAGGGGATTCAAGGTAGAATGCTAATGCTAGATCCGGATCGTCCGCCTCTGACAACCTCGCCAGTTCCAATAAACTATCGTTTGTGTTAATTTCTTCATATATTTCCTTTGCCTCTCCTGTCCTCCCTAATTGAACATAAACACTTGCGAGTCCCATTTGACCTGATGTATCATCGGGATTCTTCCCAAGCCACTCGTTGTAGGCAACCTCCGCTTCTTCATAACGCTGCAATCCATACAAAGCTTTTGCACTGAGGAGAGTCCCATTTGGGTGATCCCTGTCCTGTAACATTTCGAGAGCATCACTGAAGTATGTGGCTTCGATCAGATCTTGTGCAACAAGTTCTGGATTTTGCCCTGTTCTTCTCATTCCTTCGAATGAGTCCGGAACATCCTTAAGCAGATTACGGTACTCAATATATGCCTTATCTAAATCTCCGTTTTCCTCAAGAAAACGAGCCAGCTCTATACGAAGAGCCGGATTATCGTCCAATTCCAATGCCTGCCGGTACGCAGACTCGGTGACGTACGGAGAGAGATCAGCGTTTTGCCTGGCAATAACAATATACGCGTGATATGCAGCCGGGCTGAGTGGATGGGATGCAGTTATACTGCGGAGTTCATCGATTGTATCCGGATCGTGCAAAGTTTCTTCTGCAGCCCAAAGGTGAGCATATTCTTGTATGATTGGGTTTTTTTCACCCAATCTTTCATATAATTGACCTGCCCTTTTAGGGCCAGCCTCCTGGGCTTCCAGGTAAAGCTGTTCGGGGGATTTAAATTGATCTCTGAAGGCATAAAATATAATTGCCCCGCTTAGAACGAAGACGAATGTAAAGATCAACCATGCTTTGGGAAACATTTTCAGCTGCATTTTTAAGCTTTTTATACTATTGTCCATTCTGGATGATTTGTTCTAATTGGAAGGCATGAACCCTACGGTCCAAGGAACCAACATAAAGTTTACTATCATATATTATTGGTCCTGCTACGATAGCATCTCCTGTGCGGTAGCGCCAGATGATTTCCCCCATATTCTGGTCCAGGGCTGTGAGGTAGCCGTCATCAGAACCGATAATAATGAGATTTTTCCATACAATAGGTGTTGACCGGATCATCCCATCAAGCTCTATTTTCCAGATTAGACTACCATTACTGTTATCCAACGCATACAGAGTTCCATCATTCGCACCTATAAAGACTTTTCCCCCCTCAATTACAGGTGAATTTTCAAACGCATGATCGGCTTCAAAAGACCAGAGTAGATCCCCACTATTCGCATCAAGCGCATACAGATTCCGGCTAACTGATCCCACATATATCGTCCCGTCTTTCAAAACAGGGGCTGACAAAATATCCCCCGGCGTCTCAAAGGACCACATTTGTTCGCCGTTGTCTTTATTGATCCCGTATAAATAATTATCGTTCGATCCAACGAAGACATAGTCCTCTCCGACAACTGCTCCGGATACTATGCGCCCTTTCGTCGGAAAACTCCATATCATACTGCCATCTTTATTGTGTAATGCATACAACGATCCATCGTGAGATCCAATATATATACGCTCGTTGCTAACTACCGGAGAAGCTGAAACCCAATCCGCTGTCTCAAACACCCAGTTTTCAGCTCCCGTATCAATATCTAATGAATAAACATTGTTGTCCCATGATCCAAATATGAGATCACTTTCAATGATTAAAGGGGATGATGTGATGTTGTCACCGGTTTCAAACTGCCATAATAAATCACCATTTTCGACATCGACGGCGTGCATATAGTTATCGTCTGATCCTACGTATAATACCCCCTCGTCGACCAACGGAGTAGATCTTACATAATCACCTGTCCGATAATCCCAGATAAACTTAATATTTGTACTTTCTTCTGATTCAGGGATTGAAGCAGTGCAACCGGCACATGCTACAAATATCAGGGTGATCAGCCAGAGTGATAAATTTTTCATCATAATTGTTGGTTAATCAAATCCCAACCCCCCAAATTTTACCTCATGTAGTTGTAGGAAAATAGGGATAATCATCCCTTTATGACTGGTATTTACATAACTTTGTACTCAATCTGCAACAGAATTACACGAGGCAAAAATATGGGGTGGCTTCCCAGCTGGAAACGCTCCAGCCAGTTGGTCGTTCGCAATCACTTGCGGCGCGATGCTGGCAGGGCAAACACTGCCAATGCGTGTGCGATGGTTTCTTCCAGCCAGGCTGCTAAATCCGGATATGTGACTGACCACTTTTCGATCAATCTGTTGACCCGTTTCAAGGCTTGTTTCTGATCCGGTGCATCGCACATAACACCCCCCGCGGAAGGTACCAACGATTTGTGACATATATCACGTTGACATGACAGGGTCAATACATTAAAATATGACCAACTTAGGTGTATTTTACTGGTAGCAAATTAAATATGATATCCGGGATAAAATGATATCCGGGATTTAACGGGTAAAATATGCGCATCAGAAGGACCGTCCAGTTCAGATCGCAGCCAGCAACGCTTTTATAAATATTTGGACTGGAAGGTGGCTTGTGGTATCAATCACAAAAAACTTGGCTGCTCTACTCCTGCCGGTGCAGAAGGCCCACATTACTCTCACCCCGATGTTGACCGCTCCACCTGTGCTCGACAGGCATGCAGTTTGTGTTTTGAAAGTATCTTAATAACGGAGCAGCATTGATGCAATCTTTGGATCCTCCTGCAGTTCGCAGGAACGGACATACGCGCACTGGACCGGCTGCGGCATTAGTGATCGGCGGCGGTATTGGCGGTATGCGGGCGGCCCTGGACCTGGCCGACGCAGGCTTGAAAGTATATCTGGTCGAGCAAACACCCTGTATAGGTGGACGGGTGGCTCAGCTCGGCTACATGTTCCCCCAGCACGACTGCGTGCTCTGCCGGGGAACCCCCGACCACGGCTACGGATGCACACGACCTTCTATCTCCCCGGCGTATATACACAACAATCAACATCCCAACATCGAGGTCCTGACCAACACACGGGTGATCGATGTCGGCGGACAGGCTGGCGATTTCACGGTTTCACTGCGGCAGGAACCACGCTACGTCGATCCCCTGCGTTGTATCAACTGCGATGAGTGCGCCAAAGTCTGCCCGGTCGAACTGCCTGACAGCTACCAGCAAGGTATGACAATGCGCAAGGCGGTTTATAAAGTCGCGGCGCGTGCTGAACCAGATGCTTATGTGATCGATCGCGGTCCTTACTGCGACGACTGTGGTAAGTGTGTCGAGGTGTGCCCCACCAACGCGATCGACCTGAACGAACAGCCGCGCTTGATGACGGTGGAAGTGGGCGCCATCATCCTGGCGCTGGGATTCCAGGTCTATGACCCCACTGAAATGGGGGAATTGGGCTATGGTCGCTACAGCAATGTCGTGCAGGCAATGCAGTACGAACGCCTGGCAAGCCGCTCCGGTCCAACAGAGGGCATCGTGGTTCGTCCTTCAGATGGGAAGAGACCGAAATCAATCGCCTGGCTGCAGTGCATCGGCTCGCGGGACCAGAAAAATACCTACTGCTCCTCGATATGCTGCATGTACGGCACTAAAGAGGCCATTCTCGCCAAAGAGCGCCTGGGTGAGGAGGTCGAATGCCGGATCTTCATGATGGAAGAGCGGGCTTTCAACAAAGAATACAGCACTTACTTCGAGAAAGCGCGCGGTAAGCACGGCATCCAATACACCCGCTGCCGGATATCACAAATAAACGAAGACCCAGCCAGCCATGACCTGATCCTGCATTACAGCGACTCAAGCGGAAAGCCGGTTAAAGAAAGCTTCGATATGGTGGTGCTTGCGACCGGACTGCAGCCGCCCGAATCTGCTGCCCAACTGGCTGAAATGCTGGGCATCGAATTAAATGTTCACGGGTTCTGTAAAACGGATAAATTCTATCCCCTGCAGACCACGCGACCAGGAGTTTTCGTGTGCGGCGCATTTTCATCCCCCAAGGAAATCGTCGAGACCATTATTGACGCCAGCGGGGCGGCTGCCGAGGTCATGCGCCTGCTAAACGACCGCTTGAACACCCACCCCTACACCAGGAAGTGGCCCTTCCTGGCGGTTGACAACCTGCCCCCAGAACGCGATATCAGCGACGAGCCCCCCAGGGTGGGCGTTTTTGGATGCACCTGTATGGGAACCCTGGGTAACGGTCCAGACTCCAGCGAGACCATCAACATGCAGTTGCTAGCAGAGCAAGCAACCCAATGGCAGCATGTCGTACACAGCGAGGTGATGGAGGCAGCATGCTTCCCAGAGGGAATAAAAGCAATCCGGGATGCAATCCTTGGAAAGGACTTGAACCGAGTCGTGATTGGCGCATGCAGCAACCGTACGCACGAATCCCTTTTCCAACGCGCCGTTCGCCAGACCGGCTTGAATCCATACCTGATGGAATTGGTCAATTTACGCGATCAATGCAGCCGGGTACACCAATTGCAGAGCGTCATCGCCAACCGTAAAGCACAGGAATTGATGCGCATCGCGGTCGGGCGGGTTTCCGTATCACAGCCGGTATACAAAGACGAACATCGCTGCAGACCCAGTGCGCTGGTCATCGGCGGAGGCGCGGCCGGAATGACAGCAGCCCTGGCAATCGCTGACAGCGGGTACGATGTTCACCT
>JAUWPO010000113.1 GCA_030611505.1 Chloroflexota bacterium | reverse complement strand
TAATATACTTATGGGAGTATCTATGACCAAAGACATATCGATCAATATCCGAATAGACGAGAAAGACCAGGCAATGCTCGATTGTATGCCCTCAACGCCTTTGGGACAAAACATGCATTTAGCTAAGAGAGTCTTTCCAGCCTTTACATAATAAGATTATACATGGACAGGCTGCAAGTTTTGACTGCGCCTTTGCTGCATTGTCTCCCGCTTAATTATTTCTCTTCTGGTCAAAACCTCCTCTTCCTTCCCAAAATAAATATTTGCTGGCGTCAAGTTTTCTAATGATTCATGGTAACGCTCGTTGTTGTAATAATCCACAAATAGAGCCAATGATTTATTAAGCTCTGATGGGGAGTAATAATTCTGCAACAAGACCACATTCTTCATCGATCGATGATATCGTTCAATTTTGCCCTGGGTCATGGGATGGTAAGGTGCACCACGAATATGCTCAAGGTGCTTGCGCTTGAGAAACCTGGCGAGGTCTTTGGAAAGATAGGCAGGTCCATTGTCAGTGAGCAACCTGGGCTTGTGCCGAACTCTGGCTTGCTCCTGTCCTGATTTCTTCAACGCCATCATCAACGTCTCTTCAGCGTCATCGGCATTCATCGTGGGAGATAGCTTCCATGCCAGAATGTATCTGGAGTAATCATCCAGAATAGTCGAGAGGTCATACCACCCCCAATCAATAACCTTCAACCTTAATCCCATAACAAGGACTTTTTGGTCTGCGGATCGAAGAAATGAATCTTGTTTGTGTTGAAATTGAGGGCAATATTATCTCCCACTTTCAGCCCAAGTGTGGGGTCTGCTAGGACGTGGATTTGTGACTCGCCAATTTTTACATTAACCAGGTCGTCACGGCCAAGCGGCTCAAGAACGTAGATTTCACCTGCGACGCCTCTATCGGCGATGGTCACGTCTTCGGGGCGGATACCTATGATGACCTTCTCCTTGCTGACTGCCTTTTCGCCCCGATCGGGTGGGACGATCACATCGAAGCCTTGCCGGCGGATGTGGTAATCGCCGTTCGCACGGACAAAATCTACGTCAATGAAGTTCATCGGCGGGTTGCCTATAAAGCCAGCGACGAAGAGGGTGCGTGGCCGGTCGTACAGTTCGTCGGGGGAAGCGTAGGCTTGGAGTTTGCCATCCTTCATTACGGCAATCCGGTCCGCCATGGTCATAGCCTCCACCTGGTCGTGGGTGACGTAGATTGAGGTTATGCACAAGTCCATCTGGAGGCGCTTTATCTCGGCCCGCATGGTCAGCCGTAGGCGCGCGTCCAGGTTGGATAGCGGTTCATCGAACAGCAGCAATGTCGGCTCCTTGATTAACGCCCGACCCAGGGCTACGCGCTGCTGTTGGCCACCGGAGAGTTGGGCTGGCTTGCGATCCATCAAGTGTCCGATGTCCATCATATCGGCCACTTTCTGCGCCCGCTTTTTCATTTCCTCCTTGGGAGTTTTCTGAAGTTTGAGGGGATAGCTGATGTTCTGAAAGACGGTCATGTGGGGATAGAGGGCGTAGCTCTGGAAGACCATGCCGATGTTGCGATCTTTGGGCTCCAATTGGTTGACGACGCGTTCGCCGAAACGAATAGTGCCCTCCGTTGGTTTGTAGATTCCGGCGACCATCAATAGCGTGGTGGTTTTTCCACAGCCGGATGGACCCAGGAAGGCCACAAACTCACCGTCGTCGATGTCCAGGTTGATGTGGTCGGCACCAACGACCTTCCCCCAACGCTTGCTCAGGTTTTCAAGTTTTACTTTCATAATGCATTCCTCGTATAGAGTATTGCGTATTCCGGAAGGGCGATGGAGACTCCATTCCACAACCCGAAATCAGCAATCCGGAATCTAAATCAGGTGCCACCTTTGGCCCCACCAGCGTAGATGCTCAACAGCAGGTCCTGTGTGAAGATGAAGAAAATAGCCACTGGGATGAGCTGGAACAGCCCCACTGCGGTGACCATCCCCCATTGAACAGCCACCGTGTCGCCCATAAAGTTATTCAGGTAGACAGACAGAGTCGCGTTTTGGCCGGCGCCGATGGTGAAGGTTTTGGGGATCAGCCAGGCGTTCCAGCCGGAGATGAAGGCGAAGATGGCTAACGCCGCAATGCCCGGTTTAATGGTAGGCAGAATGATCTCCCCCCAAACCCGCAGGCGTGAAGCTCCGTCAATCAGGGCTGCCCGTTCCATATCCCAGGAGACGTTGTCGAAAAAACCCTTCATCAGCCAGATGCCTAAAGGCAGTTCGAAGCCGATCATCACTAATGCGACTCCCAGAGTGGTGTTGTACAGTTTGAGGGTGCGCAATACAAAGTAGATGCCGATGAGCAGGGTCACGCTGGGAAAGGCATGCAGCAACAGCGTTCCCGAGAGAAACGACTTGCGCCCACGAAAGTTCTGGCGTGACAGCGCATAACCGGCTAGTGATGAGATCATGACCACAAAGATAGTCATCGATATGGCGATCATAAAGGTGTTGAGGGTTACCCGCCAGATGCTGGGATACCCGCGGCCGAAGGGTGTCTCTCGCAGGAAGCTCCAATTGCTCAAGGTGAAACCCGTTGACCGTAACCCTTCCGTACTGGTCGAAAAGGAACTTAGGACCAGCCAGGCATAGCCCACGAAGATAGGCAGGACGGTGATGACCAGGATTATATAGGGGATGGCTGCTCCGATCCTTTGTCGAAGTGTCATCGAATTTCTCCTTTCGCGTTACAGCAAGTCGATCTTGGGCTCCTGCACCAGTTCATCGAACTTGAACACACGCATATAGATAATGGCCACAGTTATGCCGATGATCACCAGGATCACCGCCCATGCTGCGCCGTATCCCCACTGGTTGTTGCCAAAGTAGTTGGATAGCGCCCGATGGTAGGCTGTCAGCGCCCACACTTCAGTGCGGTACAGCCCCGGTCCGCCATCTGTGAGCAGCATGATCTGCTCAAAGGAGGTGAGCAGCGAGAGCGTCTGGTAGGTGAGCACGAACAGGATCGGCCACTTGATGGCAGGCAGGATGATATAACGGATGGTTTGCAACATTGAGGCTCCGTCTACCTTAGAAGCCATCAAGAAGTCCTTGGGAATGGACTCGATGGCCGAGGAAAAGATCACCATGCCAAACGAGGCGCCGATCATCCCATTGGCAAAGATGACGAAGAACCAGGGCGCGGCTTGGATCAAGTCAGCCCCTGTTCCCATTCCCAGTGGAACGAGAAACTGGTTGAGGATACCATGGGGGGCGCGCGAGGCCATCCGCTGCCACATCAGGATATAGATGACGACAGGGGTAAGGCGGGGCAGCAGCCACATCACGCGGAAAATGAAGCTCACGCGGCGCTCGACGTGGGTGGTAAGCAGGGCGATTAACAGAGCGCTACTGAAATTGAACAAGGTCAGCGTCACTGCCACGTAGAAGAACGTGTTGCCCAGGATCTTTGGAAAGAACTTGTTGCCAAAAATCTTGGCGTAGTTATCCAGGCTCCAGTTAGCCGGCAGCCACCATTGCAACGTGCCAAAGTTCGAGGCTTTCAGGTTGGAAAGGCTGAGCACGAAGATGATGATTACCGGGATGAAGAAAAAGAGGATGACCAGCACCCCGGCCGGGGCCAGGAATCCGTAGCTCCCCAGCCGCGAACGCAGCCGATAGCCGATGGGGGACGTCTCCTCCTCTGGAGTAGCAGGGGAAAGGGGGGGCGTCCCCCCCTTTCCCGTCCTGTTAGCGACACTCAGCGGATGATGATCTCGTCACCTAACTCGTTCTGTAATCCTTCTACGACCAGGTCGACGGCCTCTTGGGCAGTCAGGTCGCCGCTTTGCACCGCTGCCAGAGCCTCGTAGGTGATCGATGCGTACGGTCCCCAGTTGGGGCTGTTGGGCAGGAAGGTAGTGTAGTCCAGCATATAGAGCACATCGGACAGGAAGACATCCTGCGTGTACGGTTCATAGTCAGCCTGCGACTTGAGGATACCCAGGTGGGTACTGTTGATTGCGTGCCTCGTGTTGGCTTCGTCGGTGGTCGCCTTGGCGATCAGGGCCAGGGCCAGGTCGGGATGTTCGCTCTGGGCGCTGATCAGGTAAACCACCGGGTGCGACAGCGTGACCGGGGAACCACCCGGGGCAGCCGGGTACAGCCCGTAACCCCAGTTTTCGAACTGGTAGTCCTGGCCGCCCTCGTCCGCGGTCCACTGGTCGGCCCACTCGGCCCACTGCCAGGCGCCGCCGCCCCAGAACAGCACCTGGCTGCCCGAGACGCTGGGGTGGAAGCTGCCGCCCCAGTCTCCTGTCAGGAAGCTGTGGGCGCCATCGCCGGTCAAGCCGCGTTCGAAGAACTGGTAGTACTTCAGGCCGGATTCCGTGTCGAAAACCAGCCCACCGGTCTCGGCGTCGATCGTCTCTCCACCGTAAGCGTGGTACAGGGCAGTGAAGTCGGGACCGTTCGAGGGGCGCATCCAGAAGCCCATGCCGGGTTCCACCACGCCGGCTGCCACGGCTGCTTCGGCTGTGTCTAGCAGATCGTCCAGGGTGAAATTGCCGGCCTTGATCTCGTCGGCCAGCCCTGCAATGCGGGCTTCATCCCAACCCGGTACCTGCGCCAGCAGTGTCTTGTCCCAGTAGACTGGCCGGGCTTCGGTGTCCTGGGGCACACCCCAACGCTGGCCTTTGAACTTAACGGAATCCCACAGCGCGTCAATCACGTTGTCGAATTCAGGGTAATCGCCGAGCATATCGTCCAGCGCGATGATGCGACCGGCCGTCGCCTCGGTGCCGATGACCTCGTGGGCGGTCAGCAAGATGTCCGGTGCCTTGTCATCTTCGTAGGACAGGGCAAACTCCTGCATGATGTCACCAAATTCGGTGTTGTCCTGGATGGTCTCGACCACCACGCGGCGGTTATCGCCGGCGGCTTCCAGGTCAGCATTGACCTCAGCTACGGCGTTCAGCAGGTTGTTGCAGCGCCAGTCCTCGGTGGGAGGTTTGGCCCGGCAGCGAGCAACGAGGGTGACCAGTTCGCCGCCGACAGGGACTTCGACCACTTGGGTGACGACCACTTCCTTCTCGACCACTTCAGTGACGATGACCTCTTTTTCAATCTCTTGGGTGACCACAACGGTCTCAATAACTGCTTGTGGTTGGCAGGCAGCTAAAAGTGCTGCCAGAACGATCAGGCTGGTGAAGAAGGTTAGTATCTTTTTGTTGTTCATGGAAAACTCCTCCGCAGGGAAAAATGTATTTAAATGGGTTTTTACGTTACGGTATTCAGTGATGGATATTAGACTTATTCGATAGCACCACCTCCTTAATTTAAACTTGATCGATCAACTAGCGGCATGAGTCGTTGAGGCTCTCTCAATCAATTCTGGTTCTAAAATCTCGGAAATAACCTCGCTATCGCCCTGAATGAGATTGAGTAACATCTCTGCGGCCCTATACCCGAGCTGGTTAAAGGGTTGTCGGATGATTGTTAGAGAGGGATGAAAGTGGGCAATAATATCCTGGGAATCAAAGCCCACGACAGATCAATCACGCGGCACTTGATAGCTTCGCTTTTGCAGGCCGTTTATTACACCAATGGCTGTCGTATCGTTGAAACAGAAAATTGCACTTGGTTTTTCAGCTAAATCCACAGTCGAGATACAGCTTTAATACCGACAATTACACCGCCATCTCCCGGGACGAGTAAAGCCTCGTCTATAGGGATATTGTGTTCGCGCAGAGCACGGGGACATCCCTTAAGGCATAGAAATTCTGACCTTAATGACACTCCCTAAGAGATATAAGCTATTCGAAGAACGATGTCCCAACCCAATCAAGTATACAAAGGCCATCTTTGCCCCCGATAATTTATCGGCCGAAACTGAAAATGGGCAGTAGATGCAATTTACCAAAAACCGTTGGTACGGAGCGATTGATTTGAGACAAGTATCCATTGCCGATTGGAGACCCCGCAACAATGATTCCCGCCTGCCCCTTTTCGTATAAAGTATCAAACAGCTTGTCGCTGGCGATCTCGATAGAAGTTTGGTACGAATAAATCCTAGTTTTTAGCATGGGCAATATCTTCGATGCTGGTCAGCAGGCTCACTTAAAATGGATCCAAGTAATCAGCGACTGCCACTACGATTTTACCACAGATGGTTGAGTCACCAAATTGCGCGCCGCCTTTCTGGGGATATATCCTGTAGTGGTCCCATAAAGTTGGACACTTTTTAAGCGTTTCTTAGGGGGATTCCATAACCGATTGGGCATGTGACTGCCACCAAGCAATCTCATACTCAACCGGAGTCAAGTACCCCAGTGATGAATGGATGCGTTTGGTCATGTAAACATCTTCAACAAAGCATCCGATCTGAGCGTGTGCATCGGAGAAATCGCAATATTCAGACAGGTACACCTCCTCTTCTTTAATGGTGCGGATCAAACGTTCCGCATAACCGTTTTCTTCGGCTTTCCCAACAGCGGCCATGCTTATCTGGATGCGATGTGCCTTCAACAAATCAGTGTAGGCATAAGCAGCATATTGGATGCCCTGGTCGCTGTGATGGATTTCGGGAATGTGCGTTTCCAGAGCTGGTCGTAAAGCTGTCAATGTCAACTCCTGGTCGAGCGTACGGCTTAGGCACCACCCCCGGATCGCCCGGGTGAACACATCCATTATGATAGCCAGGTATACGTGCGTGTACTGCAAGCGGATGTAAGTTATGTCGCTGACCCAAACCTGGTCCGGCCGAGAAATTTCCAGATCTTTAGCCAGGTTTGGATAGCGAGGATAGGGGCAGTGTGCTGCTGCGGGCATAGGTCAAGAATTGGGGTCTAGTCTATTTCACGCAACCCAGGTGTTCGGGAATTTACCGGTCTATGCCCGCTTCGGTATTATAGCCCAAGAGTGTCAACAATGACAGGCGCTGCTGTTATCATGGTTGGCGAAGGCTGGGCAAAATAAAAAAACCCCCAGCCAAGCGGCTAGGGGCGGTATGCGGGCATAGGTGTCAAGTTTTTATGCGGTGCCTTTTTCTACATTCATCATATTCCTTTAGGGCCTTATCCCTTTTTTGTTGTGCCTTTTCAAACTCTATTTTCCATTTCTCCGATGGCTCGACGAAGTCTGGTTTTTGAATATTTATTTTACTGTCGGGCTTATGAATTTTGGTTCCTCCTGGCCGCATTCTTGGCTTTGTGCTCGTTATCCCCGTCAGTTTTCTGTCCGCTTCACTGAGTCTTTCTCTTTCTTCTTTGCATAGCTCGTCATTCATATTTTCCTTCCCTTAGCAATAATTTTCTCAACTCGTGTTACCACTCCTTTCCCCTGCAATATCACCCACAGCGGCATTATACCTTCGCAAGTGGCCGGTTTATAAAAACCGCTGCCTGTCAAGGAGCTAGCCATGGCTAAATGTCTATTCTTTAACCAGGCAGCGGCATGGTTATTATACAGTACACGGTTTATAAAAACCGCCTCAAATATTTGCGGACAAGGGACCCATAGCAACAACACTCATGCAACGCGCAACGTGCCCCGCACCGGTACCCCATCGCATCACCCACGCACCAACGCAAAAGCAAATTGAAAATTTGCGGAACGCTCAAGGCAATCGCATCACACAAAAGTAAAGCCGTTGTCACCAAACCGCCGCCGCAATCACAACCGCCGCTCGCAGTGGCTGCAGCTGCACGCTTGCGGCCCGGTTTGGTCTTAATCCAACCCCGTACTTTTTCTATCCTTTAATCCCTCCCAGAGGGAGGATGACTTATCGATTAATCACCTGTATAGTAGTGACATTAACTTGGTGTTCCCGTTACGCGGATTCATCGTAAGGGGTTTATTCAAATTCCAACCTGCCTGGATATGAGAAGACCTAATGGCTGTTAAAGAAATTCAAAACAACTCTGCAGCAACCCTTATTGCTCAGATTTCCGTTAC
>JAUWPO010000094.1 GCA_030611505.1 Chloroflexota bacterium | reverse complement strand
ACGAACTGCGAGCCTACAATCAAGATGAACTGCGGCGGCATTTGGGCGTTGTGCCGCAGAGCACCTATCTATTCAACGCTTCGATACGCGAGAATCTGCGCATCGCCCGTCCAAGCGCCTCACAAGTTGAGATCGAACAGGCAGCCAGGCAGGCGCAAATCCACGACTTCATCCTAACCCTACCGGAAGCATACGACACCTGGGTAGGAGAGCAAGGACTGCGGTTAAGCGCCGGCGAAAGACAGCGTGTGGCAATTGCTCGCGCCATCCTTGTAGATGCACCAATGCTTATTCTGGACGAAACCACCGCCAACCTGGACTCCATTACAGGTCGGCAAGTGCTGCGCGCACTCCAGGAGGGATCAGAAGGTCGTTCGATGTTGTTGATCACACATCGATTGGTTGGTCTGGAGAATATGGATGAAATTCTTGTTTTAGATAATGGGAAGGTTGTCGAACGCGGACGGCACGAAGGCCTAATGACCAAAGGCGGATTGTACCGGAAGATGTGGGACCTGCAACGCCAATTGCTGGTTGAAGATGTGTTTTAAAACCGCGTTTTTACAACCGGCGTTATAAGAAATCTGCGATACGTGCAATGCTCTGTTCCAGGTCAAATTGGGTGTTGTTCTCCAGGATCAGAACCTCGTTGTATTGAATCTCTTCTAACTTTTGCATGAACGCCCGGTAATCCAGCTGACCTTTCCCCAAAGGCAGGTGGTCTATTGTGCGAGTATAATCGCCAACAGACTCGACAAGGTAATCATGCAAGTGTATGTCTCGAATTCTCTCCTGGTGACGATCCAAGAAACTCAACTCACCGCCAGGTTGATAGGCTAAATGCCCTACGTCAAGGCAAATACTGGTTCCGTGCTTTTGAATTACGGGCATTATTACATCGAACGAGGGCGCCTCCAAAGTCTCCACACACAAGTTGATCGGATTAATAAACTCAGTTATTTCAGACAGAGAGCGGTCTGCCTGGGCCAGAACAGCCTCTAAGACCATTTCTCTTTGGACAGATTCCTTAAAGACTGTAGTCATCTGGATGGTTGTGTCCCCCCACAGATGTAGTATATATGCATCTACATATACTGGTTCGGATAGTTCGACTGCGCGGCGGACACATTCCAGACTGGATTGGCGGATGGTTTCATTCAAACTGGAGCAATCGATCCACGTAAAAGGTAAGTGTACAGTGCATGCAAAGCCAAGTTCCTTTTGCAGCACAGTTACAGACTTGTAGAAGCTTTCATCAAACACTTGAGGGAAAATAATACCCAAATCGAGGCTAAGTTCCACTGACGACAATCCATATCCCTTAACTATCCTTCGGATTGCTTCCAACCTGCGTTTCCTGAATTCTTCTGGTCTACTAACGTCGACAACCCAGCCAGCCAAAGGAATTGTAGTTGTGCCAATCTTCATGTTTTATCCTCTCTTAAATATGCGATCAATTTGTCCTGAACCAAAACATTGTATCATCTTCCACAATTCCGCGCTATAATCGGCAGTACAGAACACTGCTTCGGCAGTACAAAACACTGCTCTAGTCGGCAGTACAAAACACTACTTTAGTCGGCAGTATAAAACACTGCTTTAGTCGGCAGTACGAAACACTGCTTAAGAGATGCTATTGACTATTAGACTAGGAGACTATAGACTATCAGACTGAACAGCTATACGACTACCAGACTATGTGACAACCAAACTAAGATTAAATTCCCATGAAACAACTCTTACAGAATCTTCGAACTGGCGAGACGCTGGTCGCCGAAGTACCCATCCCGACACCACAATATGGTCAGGCGCTGGTGCGAACGGCTGGTTCCCTGGTATCGTCCGGCACAGAACGGATGATAGTGGAATTCGCCGAGAAATCACTGCTCGCCAAGGCGCGATCGCGACCGGACCTGGTTCGCCAGGTGTTTGATAAAACCCGGCGGGAGGGGGTTCTTTCCACAGCCGAAGCGGCTCTTAACCGCCTGGAGCAACCCATGCCGCTCGGTTATTCCTCATCCGGCAGGATCGTCGCCCTGGGCGAAGGAACAACCGGGTTCCATGTGGGACAGCGCGTTGCCTGCGCGGGGGGCGGATATGCTGTCCATGCCGAGTACGCCGCCGTACCGATCAACCTGCTGGCCCCTCTACCAGATGGCGTGGACTTCGAATCGGCTGCCTTTACAACCCTTGGAGCGATCGCTTTACACGGATTTCGTCTGGCTGAAGTACAGCTCGGTGAACGGGTAGCAGTTATCGGTCTGGGGCTTCTTGGACTACTGGCCGCAGGAATCGCCAACGCTGCTGGATGCCGGGTTTTGGGAATAGACCCAAATCCCGAGCGGGTTGACCTGGCAAAAAAGATGGGTGCAGAGGCTGTCACCCGCGACCAGGCTGAGGGTGCTGCGGGTGCATTTTCCAAAGGGATTGGATGCGACGGGATCCTGATTTGCGCCGACACAACTTCCAACGATCCGGTGGAACTTGCCGGCGCTATTGCTCGCGATCGGGCTCGTGTCATCGCAGTGGGCGCAGTCGGTTTAGAAATCCCTCGAAAAGTCTATTTTGAAAAGGAGCTCGCGTTCCTCAACTCCCGCTCTTACGGCCCGGGTCGCTATGACCCAACCTATGAAGAAAGCGGACACGATTACCCTGTTGGCTACGTGCGCTGGACGGAAGGTCGCAATCTGGAAGCTTTCGTTGATTTATTGACCGCAGGGCGTCTGGATGTAAAGCCCCTCATCACCCATCGCTTTCCCATTGACCAGGCTGCAGAGGCGTATGAGTTGATAACCGGCAAAAAAGACGAGCCATTTTTAGGGGTGCTGCTCACCTACCCGGAGGCAAAACAGGAAGGTGAAGAAGCTGATAAGGGTGTAATAGTAAGGACTCGGGAGAGCAGTCAAGTCAATCTTACTCCCATATTAGCCGAGTTTAAGGGGGTTTCAGTAGGTGTCTTGGGAGCGGGCAACTTTGCTACCTCGGTAATGCTGCCAGCAATGAGTAAAATCCCGGACATCCATCTCCTCGGGATTGCCTCTGCATCCGGATTGAGCGCCCAATACGCCGCTGATCGCTACGGTTTTTCCTACGCGGACAGCGATGAAGTCAGAATAATTAACGACCCGGACATCAATACGGTCGCTGTTTTAACGCGTCACAACCTACACTCCCGCCAGGTATTGTCCGCTCTCCGAACCGGAAAGCACGTATTTTGTGAAAAACCCCTGGCGATCAACGAGACCGAACTCAATGAAATTGAACAATTAATGCAGGGGGAAAGGGATAAGGGGGAAGAGAATAATTCACCCATAACCCCGATCCGTTATCCCTTGCTTACTGTCGGATTTAACCGCCGTTTTGCTCCCCTTGCGCGCCGCATGAAAGATTTTCTGACCAATTGTCCAGAACCCCTGGTAGCGCACTACCGGGTGAACGCCGGTTATCTCCCACTGAATCACTGGCTGCATGACCCCGATCAGGGCGGCGGTCGCATTATTGGGGAAGGATGCCATTTTGTGGATTTCCTAACCTTCTTAGTCGGTGAGTCGCCAACCGCAGTAACTGCCTGCGCACTGCCCGAATGCGGGCGCTACCGGGAGGATAACGTCGTTATGACCCTCAGCTTTCCGGATGGGTCGCTCGGCACCATCAGCTATCTGGCAAACGGTGACAAATCCTTACCAAAGGAGCGGATTGAAGCCTTCTGTGCCGGACGGGTCGCTGTGTTGAACGACTTCCACACGCTTGAAACGATCTCGAACGGAAAACGCAGAACCCTGCGCGCACGGCTGCGTCAAGACAAAGGTCACCGCGCCGAATGGGAAGCTTTTTCCAATGCTATTTTAACCGGTGGTCCTCCCCCAATTCCCTACGAGCAGCTTTTCAGCGTGACACGCGCCACTTTTGCTGCAGTGCAATCACTGCGGAACAGGGAAAAGGTAGGGATCAGCTGAACGATACGTCCCTAAGAGGCAAGCTCGAACGCCGCAATTTTCGATTCAACTGGAACTTACAATGGGTTTTCCGCACTCATTGGTGACCCGCGTGACCCAGACAGTCAACAATAACAATATCAACCCGACGGCGTCAAACAAAATAAACCGTCTGACGGTGTTGTGAAGCGCTTGATGCCCGACTGGTAAACTCAGCAGCAGTAGCGTTTCTCCCACCAAACCGATCGTCTGCATGACGGTCGCCTCGTACAACGAAACTCGATACTTCATTGGATCCAACACTGCAACAAAATATGGGACATTCCACATCAAAAACAACAAACCAATACCTCGGACGTAAACGATTCCCATACCACCTTCAAGTTCAAAGCCAGGGACGTAAATTCTGGGCTGCAAAAAGAACAGCAGTGCACACTGGACATTAATGAACAAGACCGTTCCGATTAGCACGCGACCGAGCCATTTTCTTCTATGCATGAATTTCATTTCTCGATATCCAGCTGCCGCTTATTGAATCTCAAAAATTAATTCATAGCTTATCACAAAACCAGATAACATTTTCCTACTCTTGGTCAGTCTGCTGGATGCTTGAGTTTGACCACACATATACAGGGTGATATGATATAAAAAATTTTGCTTTATTGCGATCCAACGATTTATTCAATCGTTGGAAAGAAAACGATCAGTCCTCAATCTTTCATAAGCGGTACAAGTTGAATATATGCCCAGCTTCTCCATAACTTTTAAAGCCATACGTGAGCTAGGTCTCAAGAAATTGGGGCTTTTCACCTGGTATCAACTGGGGTTGCGAAGCGGCTATTTGCGCTGGTCCACCCAGTCCGCATTACGAGCGGTCGAAGCACGCCAACAATATCTTGATTTCCAGCCTGTGTTAAAACTCCCTGGACAAGACGAATTGATCGCTGTGCTTGGTAGTGATGGAATAGCATGCTTGCTGACAGAAGCCGATGAAATCGCATCTGGTCAGGTGCGTCTGTTTGGAGGCGACCCGGTGCCTCTACAATTGACCCTGCCCGGGCAACTTCTACCCTGGACAGAATATGAAAGAGATAATGGTAAGGCACATGAAGTACCCGATTACGACCAGGATATAAAATTCGTCTGGGAGCCGGGAAGGTTTGGATGGGTATATACACTGGCGCGGGCATATTATTTAAGCGGCAACGAACGTTATCCTGGCGCGTTCTGGAAATACACAATGCTCTTCCTTGATAACAACCCGCCATATATGGGACCACATTGGGCTTCGGCGCAGGAAGTGGCTCTGCGTTTGATGGCGTTCGTTTTCGCTCTGCAAGTATTCAACGGGGCAAGGAACACATCGCCCGAAAACAAAGCTCGCCTGAAGGAATCGATCGCCGAACACGCTGCCCGTATCCCCCCTACACGATCGTACGCTCACGCCCAGAATAACAACCACTTGCTGAGTGAGGCGGCAGGATTGATCACAGCCGGGTTTGCCTTACCCAACCACCCTGCGGCTCAAAACTGGCTCTTTTTAGGTTGGCGTTGGCTGAACAATGGATTGAAATCCCAAATCGATGTAGATGGTATATATACCCAACACAGCACAAACTATCATCGTCTGATGCTCCAAATCGCGCTGTGGGTAAATGCGCTTTCAGAAAAATCCAATCAGGGAATCGAACCCACTCCGGCGAATTATGGGTTTTCCAAGGAAAGCTCTCAACGATTGTCCAGCGCCACTCACTGGCTGCTAGCTGTTCTCGATCAACAAAGTGGTCGTGTCCCCAACCTGGGTCCCAACGACGGAGCGTATATCCTGCCTTTGACGGTCTGCTCTTACAGCGATTTCCGTCCTGTATTACAGGCAGCAGCCTGCGCATTCCTGGGAGAGCAACCTTTTCCTGCAGGTCAGTGGGACGAGATGAATTTGTGGTTGAGGGATAACTGGCAAGGGGAGAGGGGGTGGGGAAAAACCCATTACCACCGGTCCGCTATGCCTGCGCACAAATCTCCTCACGTTCTACACAACACATCCAATGATTCATGGGCTTATATCCGCGTTGCACAATTTAGCGACCGTCCAGGTCACGCTGACCAACTGCACGTCGATCTGTGGTGGCGCGGTCTGAACATCGCTAAGGATGCTGGAACCTACTCCTACAATGCGCAGCCACCGTGGGATAACGCCCTGACACACACTAGCGTGCACAACACTCTCTCGGTAAACGAGTGCGCCCAGATGACCCCTGCCAGCAGGTTTTTGTACCTGGATTGGGCGCAGGCACATCTTGTATCTCACGAACGGGCGGAGAATGGAGCCTGGGAGCGGATTGCTGCCCAACATAACGGCTACCACCGCATTGGGGTCACCCATAGGCGCTCGCTCACTGCACAAAAAACCGGCGAATGGGTCGTGGAAGACATTCTGCTAAACAAGAACCTGCGCATTGCAAGTCGCCATTCGCCATTCTCGATATGTCTGCATTGGCTTCTCCCGGACTGGTCCTGGGAATTCGTGAGGAAGAATCGCGATTCGGGGATCGGGACTCAAACCGAAAATCGCGGTTCTCAACTCACAGAAAAAGACTTGCCGTTGATGATGCTCCTTCAATCACCGCAGGGTTGGATAACACTTCAAGTGGATTGCACCCACAATGTTGTAGCAAATACGACTGCACAGCAGCAAACGCCCGACCCCCATCCTCTGCAATTGCAGGTCATTAGGGCTGGCAAGCTGCTGCTGGGTGATGGCCGGGTTTCACCTATTTGGGGTTGGTTCTCCCCTACATACGGGGTAAAAAAACCAGCGCTTTCACTGCGGATTAATGTAAAGAGCACATTGCCCGTATCTTTTACAAGCACCTGGAGTCTGCCGGAGAATTCAGTCTAAATGCACATATTACTGCTCCACCAAGCCTTTGTGGCGCTTGACGAACCAGGTGGAACTCGACATTTCGAACTTGCGCGCTTACTGGCGGAGCGCGGTCACAAGGTCACCATTATTGCAAGTCCTGTCAGCTACCTGACAGGTGAAGTGGGAACAGCAGCACCTTCGTTTTCTCAAACCAAATCAGGTGGGGGTGTTACTATCCTGCGCACATACACCTATACAGGTCTTCACCGCAGCTTCGCACACCGTCTGCTCAGTTTCTTCAGCTTCATGATCTCATCATTTTGGACAGGTTTACAAGTCCGGGATGTCGACCTGGTATGGGGGACTTCTCCGCCGATATTCCAGAGCTTGACCGCGTGGGTACTAGCCCGTCTGAAGCGGGTCCCATTTCTCTTCGAAGTGCGCGACTTGTGGCCAGCGTTTGCTATCGAAGTAGGAGTCTTGCGCCAGCCCCTGCTCATTCGCGCTTCAGAGTGGCTGGAACGCTTTCTGTATCGTCACGCCGACCAGTTGGTGGTTAACTCGCCAGGATACATTTCCCACGTTCAAACTCGCGGCGCAAGTCGGGTGGCTGTGGTACCTAACGGGACGGACCCGCGTATGTTTGACCCGCATGAAGATGGGGCCGCCTTTCGTAGCGAGCATGGATTAGAGGGAAAATTTATCGCTCTGTACGCTGGCGCCCACGGTTTGTCTAACGACCTGGGCGTCCTGCTGGATGGCGCTGCACTTTTGATTCAGCGCCCGGACATCGCTATTGTTTTAGTAGGCGACGGAAAGGACAAACCGGATATAATGTCACAGGCTGCTGATAAGCAACTGTCCAACGTCCATTTCCTGCCACCTATTCCAAAAGAGCAGATGAGACAGGCGCTTGGCGGGGCGGATGCCTGCGTAGCAATCCTGAAACCCGTCCCATTGTACGCTACGGTCTATCCCAATAAAGTTTTCGATTACATGGCGGCGGGTAGACCAGTGATTCTGGCAATCGACGGCGTGATCCGGGATGTGGTCGAAGATGCTGGAGCAGGGATTTTCGCGGCTCCGGGAGACCCAATATCGCTGGCGAATGCTATCCTGACGCTGGCTGATGACCCTCAAAAGGGGCACGAGATGGGTCTAAACGGACGACGCTATGTGGAGCAGCATTTTGACCGGGCTGACCTGGCTGCAGAATTGGCTGTTTTGATGGAGCAAATGGTAAGCGCTGTGTAGATGAATATCTATAATTCCGATAACGGCCAGTTAGGTAATACATCCATATCAAGTCCATCGCGTTGCCCGTTTAAAAAGCGATAATACCCCGTACCAGCGACCATTGCAGCATTATCGGTACACAATGATATCGGGGGAATATATACCGGACATGGCGCCTGCGTTTGAATTTCTCGTCGTAATGTCTGGTTCGATGAAACACCACCGGCTATTAAAATTTCTTTGGCTTCAAACGTTTTAGCAGCCTCAACAGTCTTGCCCACCAAAACATCAACAACTGCCTCTTGAAAGCTGGCTGCAAGGCTGGACACGGGCAGTATGCGCCCCTGTTCCTGCAAGCGGCGCACCTGACGCAGGACAGCGGTCTTCAACCCGCTGAACGAAAAATTCCAGGTATCCCGCAACCACGCCCGGGGAAAGTTGAAAGCCGTTGGATTTCCTCCCTCAGCCTCCTCCTGGATCGCGGGACCGCCCGGATATGACAGCCCCAACATGCGTGCTACCTTGTCGAAAGCTTCGCCGGCTGCGTCATCCAGGGTGCCTCCTAAACGTTCGTACTGCAGGTGCCCGTGCATCAGAACAAGCTCCGTGTGCCCGCCGGAGACGATCAAAGCTACAAGAGGAAACTGCGGCTCCAGCTTATCTGACATTGAGGTCCCGCCGCCATCTTCCGCGAAAGATCGCTGCATCCACACCGAATAAATATGTGCCTCCAGGTGGTTTATTCCTATCAGGGGCAGTCCACTGCCTAATGCCAGACCTTTCGCAAAATTAATCCCCACAACCAGAGAGCCGGGAAGCCCAGGACCGCGCGTTGCTGCGATAGCATCAACCTCGTTCAAGTTGATATGCGCATCACTCAACGCTTGCTCGATAATTGGGAATATAATACGGACGTGCTGCCGCGAAGCTACTTCAGGGAAAATGCCGCCGAATTGAGCATGTAAGTCAACTTGAGA
>JAUWPO010000169.1 GCA_030611505.1 Chloroflexota bacterium | reverse complement strand
CTGCGTCAAGACTTCAACCATCGTATTCGAGTAAGGTGCAATCCCCAACACACCCACCGCGCTGCCATGTTCTAATTTTATCTTTCCCAACATAAAGTCGGTCACAAATTTACTATCTTTACGAATTATCTTTTTCCATTCTTGCGGTGTCGCTGCCAAGATATAATCGGCCTCTTTTTTAGCATCGTCCTCACTCAAGAAAGCCAGTCTTTCAAGTTCACCTTTCTTTATAAAGGCGCAGAAGATAATTGCCTTATCGATCCCCCAATCCGGCTCAGCTTTTATTCCGAAACAAACCTTAGTAGATAATTTTTCAAGCTCCTTTCGGAACTTCGGGTTCGATCGATATGCGCTGGCGCTTCCTTCCAACCACTCGGGCGTGCAATAACGAATTACTGTCATTCCTTTACCTCCATTTTCCACTTTCCTTTACTCTGGCGATCGCCTCATCTCTCAATTCCTTCTTGAATACCTTTTCAGTGACTGTCAACGGCATATCATCCCGGAATTCTACAATTCTGGGGACTGCATAACGAGCAAGATGTTTGCGACAAAAATCCATGATTTCTTGCGCTGTAACCTGGCTTTCATAATCCTCCTTTAACTGAATCACCGCCATGACGCGCTCGCTTCCAGGGATTTTGGGGTCTGGAATTCCAAAAGCAGCCGCCATCAGGACCCCAGGATGCTTGTACAAAACCTCATCAACATGGGTAGTATAAACTTTCAGACCGGAAATATTTACCATGTCCTTGATCCTGTCGACGATTTGAAAATAGCCATCATCATCCATCACGGCAATGTCTCCAGTGTGAAGCCAACCATCCTCAGTCAAGCCTGAACCCGGTTCGGGCCAGTAGCCTTTCATTACCTGAGGACCGCGTACGATAAGTTCTCCAGCTTCACCAAAGGGAACCTCAGCTCCTGTTTCATGATCAACCAGCATACATTCTGTATCGGGAGAGGGAATACCGATGCCTGTTTTTAATTTCGGTACGAAGCCTGTGATTTTTGAAAAAGCGGATACATTATAGTGGGTCAGGGTGGATGTTTCAGTCAGACCATATCCTTCTGAGACCGGCACTCCGATTTTATTATATATTTTTTCACCAACCTCCACAGGAAGCGGTGCCGACCCGCTCATTAGCAGCACGTTCATCCTGCCAAGATCAGCTTCTGAAATTCGCATAAGTTGTGTAGGAACTACGGGCAGCAAGAACGGACGAAATTCCAGCATACATTCAACGATCATGTCCGTATCTCTCGGATCAGGTATTAAAATTATCCGCAGCCCCAGATGAGCTGCAGCTAGGAGTATGTAATGACCATACGAATGAAAAAGCGGAACGGCTGCCAATACAGATGCTTTGCCAACAAAACCCCGCAGAAGTGGTTTCAATAGCCAGGGGAATCCCTGGAGGATACTGCTATAGCGATTGGAATGAGTGATCATGACACCCTTGGGGATTCCCGTAGCCCCACCCGTAAAAGCCAACTCACACAAATCCACGTCCGGATCGATTTCAACCTTGGGAGGCGAGGTCTCATTTTCTTCAATTAGCTTACGGAATTCGTGAACCCCTTTCGGAAGCTGTGAGGATATCGCCTGGATGTCATAGCCCTCGTCGGAAGTGACTATGATATTTTCCACATCACAACGATCTTTGATCCCCAGTACCAGTTCAAATTTACCTTCCTGGCATATAATCAGCTTGCTTTTTGAACTACCCACTTCATGCAGGAGCCCATCTTCGCTTCGCAGGACACTGGTTGGAACGACTGCCGCCCCAGCTTTTAAAACTGCCCAATCGCTGATGATAAATTCCATACAGTTAGGCAAGAATATACAAACCCGGTCACCTTTCTGCACCCCCAGTCCAGCGAGAGCGGCAGCAAGTTTGTCCACCCGGGTTTTTAATTGGCGGTACTTTATACTGCGACCAAGAAATTGGATTGCTGTCTGACCAGGATATTTTTCCGCAGCATCATCTAACGCCTTGAACACAGGTTCTTTGGGATAAGGCGCAAGGCTTTCCTCAAGCTTGTAAGGACCTAATTTGTAACTTTTTACCCAGGGTTTATCTAAATAAGACATACAACCTTCCCTGAAATAACTTAGCTTGACTGGTTCAATCCAATTCTATTTACCCCACAAATCTTCAATCAGATCATTCAGCTCCAATTCCTCAAGCTTTGCGATGGTCGGTTTACCAGTTGCTGTGTCCCAACCACGGAGTTCGTAGTAAGCTTCTTTCATCATTTCTAAGGAATCGCTCTCAATCAGCATGCTGTGTGCCCCTCCACCAGTCAGCGGCTCTTTCGTCAGACGTTCGGGCAGGATATCCTGATCTCTGTCTATTCCCTCTCGTACACAGTAAACCCGCTCGAGATTATAGATACGTTCGCCGCTCTTTCTGAAATCCTCGACCCCAAAATCCCAGCCTGTAGCACTGGCGATCAGTTCGACTATGTCTTCAGCGCTGAGTAGTATGCCCATAAATTTACACCCGCCGGTGGCGTCATAAACAGCCAGGGCGTTTTCCATATCAACCACAACTTTGGCTTCTTGCGGATCAGCAACGAATGGATCTTTAATGCTGCTGTCCTCGACAAGCAGGAATGGAACGTCTATAAATGCTGGTCCCTCAATGTAAGCCGTCATATGGTCTCCACCGCGATTCGCAGTCACATATCCCAAACCACAAATTTTCGCCGCACGTGGATCGTATGCTGGAAGTTCCAGTCCTTTGACGTGCATCGCAAAACGACCGGAGTCGTGACCCAATCTCTGCGACATGATCCTGGTTCCTTCAGCCAATAAATCGCCTATCCCATCTCTTATGGCGATCTTTTGGACCAATTGCACGACTAAATCTGGATCTCCGAATTTAATCTCGAGACCATTTGTGTGCTCTGGTGTAAGAATTCCTCTCTGATAACATTCCATAGCAAAGGCAATCGTAGAACCTGTGCTAATAGAATCGAGCCCATATTCATTGCAGCGGTAATTTGCCATTGTAATAGCATTCATATCAGAGATGCCGCACATCGCGCCCAACATATTGACGCTTTCGTATTCCGGTCCCTCGCCTTTATATCCTTTCCACTTGCCCTCTCTGATTTCTGTGCCGCGCCCGCAGGCGATGGGGCAAGCAAAACAAGCGACGCCTTCGACGAACACCTTATCCGTCAACGCCTGAGCATTCACCTCTTCAATCTCTTCAAAAACGCCGCTTTGCCAGTTGCTGGTTGGATATCCACCCCTAACATTGACCATATCGGAAACCATATTGGTCCCAAAAGCCTCGAAGCCCACCTTCAGCATAGATTCGTCCAGCAAATCGATCTGTTTCTTGGCGGCTTTCCTGAAGTCATCCTCGTATGCTAAGTTTACAGTTTGATTTCCTGAACAGGCGATGGCTTTTAGCCGTTTAGAACCCATCACTGCGCCCATACCCGTGCGCCCGGCGGCGCGATGGACATTGTTCATGATAGCAGCATAGCGCACAAGGTTCTCGCCAGCGGGTCCGATAGCGGCAATTGTATATTTGCGATTGGACGAATCTTGAATGAGGTTTTGCGTCTCGGGAACGGTTTTACCCCACAAGTGGCTGGCATCGCACAGTTCTGCCACCCCGTTTTCAATTTTTAGATAGACAGGGTCTGGGGATATCCCTTCAAATATTACACCATCGTAGCCGCTTCTTTTTAAGGCGGGTCCGAAACTACCACCTGAATTAGCCTGACCCCAAATTCCGGTTAAGGGGGATTTTGCTACGACCGAATAACGGCTGGCGCTTGCCGATGCGGTTCCGGTGAGTGGACCTGCCATGAAGATTAATAAATTTTCTGGACCTAAAGGATCTGCGCCTGTTGGCGCTTCTTCATAAAGATACCTCGTCGCCAGACCCGCCCCGCCGATAAATTTTCTGACCCAATCCGGGCGCAGTTCTTCACTTGAGATGATCCCCTCGGTTAGATTAACCCGTAACAACTTCCCCATATATCCGCGGCTCATAACCACTCCTCCATGCGATGTGTTGAAAGGTGCTGCTTTGATGGACGAAAAAGTAATTATAACCATGATATCATTGTTTTTTATCGTTAAAAGCAAAGCGATAATAAATACGAAATCCTAAATCTACAACGAACTCCTTGATATAGCGATCATCTACTTTTTCTCGATTTCACAATCATGACAGTTAAAACCGCTGCTGTATCCAAATACTTTGACTTTATGAAAGAAACTGCCTATCTGGCAGGTAAATTAACCCTGGGCTATTTCCAGACCGGGATTGGAATTGAATACAAGGCGGATGAAACTCCGGTCACGGTTGCCGACCGTAGAGCTGAAGAACTGATCCAGAACCGGATTGAGAAGAAATATCCCCATCATGCGATCGTTGGCGAAGAATATGGCATTAAAGAGAGCCAAGGCTCCAGCCAGCGCTGGTTTATCGACCCGATTGACGGGACGAAATCCTTCATCTGTGGTGTTCCGCTGTACAGTGTGCTGATCGGGTTGGAGATTGATGTAGTAATTGAAGCCGGGGTAGCTTAATTCCCTGCCCTTGACGAGATGATCGCCGCTGCAACCGGGGTTGGTTGCTGGTGGAACGGTCGCCGGGCACACGTGTCAAATGTGGGGAAATTGG
>JAUWPO010000002.1 GCA_030611505.1 Chloroflexota bacterium | reverse complement strand
GATGCTCTGCAAGACGATCCAAGAATTAAACCCACCTTACCGGATGATCCACAATCAAATCCTGAAGATGATCCGAGCCAAATACACCTTATTTATACGAACTACACATCACAAGATGAGGTCAGTGCTGTCGCTGATTCATTAACACGTTGGCTGCCAGATCATGAAGATTGGACAGTGGCTGTGTTAGTACCTCGTAACAAACGTGGAAAGGATTTGGGAGAGGAACTAAAACGGCGTAAGGTTGATTATGACGACAGTCTCTTACGGACCACTTCTAAAACACGTCACTCTGCTGGAGTATTGGGTCATATTTTGGCTTATCTTTCGGATCCGGGATCAAACAAGAAATTAATAAAAGTGTTTAAGCATTGGAGTTTTATTAGTGAGCAAGGTGAGAAAAATAATGATCGAACAATAAAAACAATAGAACTCTTACAAAAGATCAGCCACCTGGAAGACTTTATCTCTCCTGACCCAGGAAAAGATTGGCTTGAAGAGCTTGACCTGCAAAGTAAAGATTCCGAAATATTCGAGATATTGATTGAATTTCGAGAGGAGGTCCGCAAATGGCAAGCATCGGTACTCTTACCTATTGATCAGCTTGTGCTTACATTAGCTCAAGATTTCTTTTCTGAACCCAACGAACTTGCAATGGCTCATAAACTAGCAATTCTGCTGCGCCAGGCAAGTAATTCGAACCCGTCATGGCGCTTACCGCAATTAACGGAAGAGCTGAACGTGATCGCTCGCAACGAGCGCAGGTTTTTAGGTTTCAGCGCACAGGATTCTGGTTTCGACCCCGAACAATATAAGGGAAAAGTCGTCATAACGACGATGCATAAGGCTAAAGGTTTGGAGTGGGACCGGGTCTATTTAATGTCCGTAAATAATTACAACTTTCCCAGCGGAGTTGGCGATGAGGGATATATTGCTGAAAAATGGTTTATCCGGGATAAGCTTAACCTGCAAGCCGAGACACTAGCTCAATTAGAAACAGCGTTTTCCTCAGATGATTATGACTGGTACCGGGAAGGGGATGCGACTAAAAGGGCTCGTATTGATTACGTTCGGGAACGATTGCGCCTGTTGTATGTCGGAATCACACGTGCTAAAAAAGAATTGGTGATTACCTGGAATAAGGGTCGTAGAAAAAATCAGCAGGTAGCACTCTCATTTGCAGCCCTAGGATCAATTTGGGAGCGTTATCTTAATTATTCAGAAGATAATTAGGGTTCAGATCACATGGATTTACCTGCCGAATTCCAATTCAGCCAGAAAAGTCTTCAGGACTACGTGGATTGCAAACGACGCTTCCTGCTTCGTTATATTATGTGCATAACGTGGCCTGCAATAGAGACCGAACCAGTGCTCGAAAATGAGCGTATCATCCAATTAGGCGCTGAATTCCACCATCTGGTACACCAGCACTTGCTTGGGATTCCCGAAGTACAGTTACATGGGCTCATCCATGACGAGGAACTTAGAAGTTGGTGGGAAGGTTATCTTGATTATGCAGGTTCGATGCTGGAAGAGGATGAATCCAGATATCCTGAATTAAAAATCTCTGCACCTATTGAAGAGACTCGCATGGTCGCTAAGCTTGATTTGCTCCAGGCAAAAACCGGTGGTCACTGGATTCTTTTTGACTGGAAAACATCCCGGAAACGACCCACGCGGAAGTGGTTGGCTGAACGTTTGCAAACACGTGTATATCCCTATCTGCTTGTGAGGTCAGGGATTGCTTTCAACCAAGGAAAATCAATCGAGCCTGAAATGGTCCAAATGGTGTACTGGTTTCCAGGTTTCCCAGGACAACCGGAGAAATTTTGTTATGACGGTAAACAATTCAATGCCGATCATGCCTTCCTTACAAAACTTGTTAGAGAGATAACCAATCTAACTGAAGCAGGTTTTACTCTCACTCCAGATACAGCACGATGCAGGTTTTGTGTGTATCGCTCACTATGCGATCGGGGCGTAAAAGCAGGTGCATTGGATGATATTGAGGATATATTCGATCCAGAATCCACCAGTGATGTGGGAATTGATTTTGATCAAATTGACGAGATTGAATTTTAGTTGGATAGAAAGAAGAAAACCTTTATAGTGGAAATTAATAATGAGGGATTGGATTGAACCTCAAGAAGTGGATGTACCGGAAGATCTGAAGTCAGTTGTTGGTGGTCATCCGATCATAGCATATACCTTAGTTCGACGAGGTATCCTTGATCCTGCTGCTGCGAAGGCTTTTTTGGACCCCCACTTCTACACACCAGCCTCGTCTCTGGAACTGCCAGATTTGGAGAAAGCAGTCGACCGCCTAGTCTTGGCAAAACAACGCGCCGAAACTGTATTTGTATGGGGTGACTTTGATGTTGATGGTCAGACGTCCACCGCATTGCTCACTTCAGCGCTTCGTGATTTTGGGTTAGATGTTATTCATCACGTTCCGGTCCGAGAAGTGGAATCACACGGTGTTAATATACCTGTGTTAAATGAAATACTTGGACCCGGTGATTCTCCTAATGTCCAATTGCTGATAACGTGTGATACGGGGATTTCATCAAGGGATGAAATCCGATATGCTCAGAAGCGCGGGGTTGATGTGATCGTCACAGACCATCATGACCTGCCGGATTTGCTGCCGCCGGCTTATGCGATTGTAAATCCCAAAATGCTGCCGGATGGACACGTTCTTTCAACATTACCCGGGGTGGGAGTGGCTTATAAGCTTGTTGAGGAACTCTATCGCCGAGCGGGGAGTATCGATGAAAACGATCAGTACCTTGATCTCGTTGCTTTGGGCATCGTATCGGATGTAGCCACACAAACTGGTGATACTCGCTATTTACTGCAGTGCGGCTTAGAACGATTGAGAAGTCCAGAGCGGCTTGGTTTAATTCAGATGATGGAACTGGTTGAACTCGCCCCCAAGTATCTAACGGAAGAACATATTGGGTTTATTTTAGGACCACGATTAAATGCGGTCGGTCGTCTCGGAGATGCAGAAGCTGGTGTAGAGCTGCTCACGACGGGAAGTGCTGCCAGGGCTAGAGTGCTAGCTCTTCAGTTGGAAGGCTTGAATGTCCGGAGGAAATTACTGACCGACCAGGTGCTGCGAGGGGCACTCGCACAGATTGAAAAAGAACCAAACCTGCTGGATTACAAAGCAATCGTAATTTCTTATCCAACCTGGCCAGCGGGTGTTATTGGAATCGTCGCCAGCCGGTTGGTTGAGTTATACAATAAGCCGGTTATCCTTATATCAGCACCTGCGGGGGAGCTAGGACGCGGTTCGGCACGATCTATCGAGGGGGTGGATATTTCTGCTGCTATATCCGCTAACGAGGAGATATTGGCAAGCTACGGTGGTCATCCTATGGCGGCTGGTATGACGATAGAACCTGAGAGGGTGCATGAATTCAGACGCGCTTTATCTGAAACGATTGGAGAGCTTGGCGAACTGCCTGAGCCTGGTCTTTCGATCGATGGGTATGTCAAGTTATCCGAGTTGACGATTGAATTTGTAGCTGATTTGGAAAGGCTGGCACCGTTTGGGGCAGGGAATCCGGCGCTTGTTTTTGTAAGTGAAAATATGAAAGTGAAGAATCATAGCGAGGTCGGGCGAGGGGATGAGCATATAATTTTAACTCTTGAGGATGAGAACAGAGCAGAACATACGGTGGTGTGGTGGAACGGCTCGGAAAAATACCGGCAATCACACATGGTAGATGGGATATTCGATCTTGCTTATTCAGTCCGCTTCAGCACGTATCGCGGGAGGCGCGATATTCAGATAGAGTTGGTCGATTACCGAATTCATGACGATTATGAGGTGGCTCGGGCAGAAGAGGGGAAAATTGAGGTGATTGACTACCGGGAGGAGTTATCTCCGGTTTCATTGATACAAAGAGAATTGGTCGTGGGAGAAACCCAAATCTGGGCAGAAGGGGATGCCTTAGATCGGCTCAAAGATGAGGATCTACCTGACGAATTTGTTCACCAGATACATGATCGATTTGGGTTGACCTCTTGCGATGTGTTAGTGATCTGGACAACCCCACCGGGGAGGGCGGAATTAGATTACGTGCTGGAAAAAGTAAAGCCAACAAAAGTAATACTTATTGGGGTAAGCCCTTTAACTGATCGATTAGATAGATTTCTAAAACGATTGATTGGTTTAGTAAAATTTAGCTTAAAAAATAAACACAGAATTGTGAATTTAACAGAATTAACCGCGGCAATGGCTCATAAGGAAATCACTGTTAGGAAGGGTATTGATTGGCTTTCAGTTCAAGGGTATATCGGTAGATATTCGTCTGGTGGTGATGAAATTATTTTTTCAAATGATCACCGCAGGGTTTCAACGGAGACTAGCATGATCACGGACCAACTGAAGACGCTTCTTGAAGAAACCGCCGCATTTCGGGCATTTTTCATTAAGGCGGATCCTGACACGCTGATTTATAGTTTATAATAAATTAATACTGTTTGCATGGAATGGTATGGTATGTAGTACTAATTGGTAGCTTGGATTTTGCGTTGGGAGGAAAAAATGGCGGATGAAAAATTTGACGAAAAAGAAAGAGAGAAAAGCGAAGAGAAGTGGCATCGTGATCCACTCAGCGCGATCATATGGGCATTGATTTTTATTTAGGCCGGATTAGTACTCCTGGCTAGCAATCTGGGATATTTAAACCAGCTGATAAGCCGCGCAGTTACTATCACTGGCATAGAGCAAATCGATAACGCCATCAGCGCTTGGCCGGTCATTCTTAGTGGGGCAGGTGTTCTAATGCTTTTCGAAGTGCTTATCCGTTTGTTGATACCCGAATACCGGCGCCCAGTGACCGGCACTATAATTTTTGCCTTTATCCTGATTGCAGTTGGATTAAACAGTCTGATCGGGTTTAGTTGGAATATTATCTGGCCATTAATTCTGATTGCGATTGGGTTGTCAATATTGTTTAGAGGACTGGGTCGCAAGTGAGAATAGCGCTCGCCTCATAAACGATCCAGATTAAAGCTTGAAAGCTCATCCCAGGCATAGCGTAACGGCGTCCACCATTCTTCTCGCCCAATACAACGAAAATATGGCTGTTGAAATGACCGGATTAAATCGCCAATCATGTAGCGCGGCAATATTGGAGTGGATACGATCAGGGAGCCAATTTCACCAGGGCGCATCTCGTGCAGCATCTTGATGCCCGAACGGGTTTCGACTTCGAAGAAGAATAAATCGTAATTAGGGACCCATGCCCTTTTTTCATCGCACTGTTGTCCAAACAATCCCTCCGTTGTGCCGTAGATTTCTCGGATTGGCGCTTGACCGAATAAAGCATTAAGCGAAGGTTGATAGCGAGTATTGATACCTGGCACACTTCCCAGTGTCATGATTTGCGTTTTCCATAAGTCTTTCGGATAGACTTTATGGTTTTTTCGTAGAAAGCGGGCGAAGCGCAGCGCTGTCGGACATACACCACCAACCAGCGTAACATTTTCATCTTTGCATTTCTCGTAAGCCAACTCAAAGCGTTTTTCCCAATCCTCGATTGATTTCCCTCCTCCTAATGCATCAATTTCTTCTTGGGCAGGGACAGACCGAATTGGAGTAAATGTTGATACGTATTTGGTATAAATGCCGGAGCTGTAGCCATATTCGAGTTCCCGACTTCCTACTTTTACTTTTCCCACCTTAGACGGAAAATTTAAATTAAGGTTAACGCCGATAAATAATTCGTATCGACCAGTTTTTGCAACGTAGTTCATCATAGCTCGACCAGCGCTTATCCTGATGCGTAAGTCAGTGGGAGTCATAGGAATGAATTTGGATTCGCCTTTTGTTGTTCCCCGAGTGATCGCCCAGCCGACAGGCTGCTCGCAAAGCAATTCGGAGATATCGCCCGCCATAACCTTCTCGATAATTGGTTTGAAAACATCATAAGTGGCAATGGGAAATGCCCGCCGGTAATCATTTAGAGTATTAATTTGGTCCGCGCCGTGCCGGTTTCCATATCTTGTTTGCCCATAATCTCTTAGCAGGCGGTGTAATACTTCAGTCTGTGCCTTTTCGGGATTATCGACAGCTTCATGCCAAGGATTCAATAGACCAGCGATCATTTGTTCCCTTGCTTTCGGGTCAATATCAGTAGTCATGATGGTTGATCCTTGAATTTCTAATATGAAAGGACGAAAACATTTTTCGTTCTTTGACGGATTTTGTCACGGTTATGACATAATTGAACATTATAAATGGTAAACTAAGTCATGGTGCGGTAAAAAAAAGAAATTCGCGTAAGAGATAGGAACGGAGTTGATAATGTCGCGTATCGCCGTTGTTACAGATAGTACTGCTAGCATACCGGAGAGAATTATCAAGGAATTAAACATCCATCTGGTACCCTATTACATACATTGCGGCGAGGAAGTCTTTCTTGACCTCGTCACAGTACAACGGGAGACATTCTTCCAATGGCTGACGACTGCAAAAAAGCTTCCCACAACATCTAACCCGGGTCCGGGTGATTACCTGACAATGTACACGAAATTAGTCGAGGAAGAGGGGGCAGATGGAATCATCAGCATTCACATGACCTCGAAGGGCAGCGGGGCTTATGGATCGGCGACAGTTGCAAAATCGATGTTTCTAGAAAATATTCCCAACGTCAGGGTTGAAGTGATTGATACCTTAAACGTATCGATGTGTCAGGGATGGATGGTCATTGAAGCTGCCAAAGCTGCCCTTGCAAATTGGTCTCTTGATGACATCATCCAACGTGTGAGAAGTATGATTCCGATCACACACATGGTCCAAACCGCAGATACCCTAAAATATTTGTATATGGGCGGCAGGATTGGTAAAGCCAAACATTTATTGGGTTCTATATTAAATATTAAACCACTTATTGGTATGGAAGACGGGATTATCGTCCCGCTGGGACAGGCAAGAAGCCGCAAAAAGGCTTACAGAATGATGGCAGAAATAGTAGAAAAGACGGTTGGTAAAGATAGAAAAATTGATGTTGCTTTTGTCCACGCGGCTGCTTTAGAAGAGGCTAATAAGCTTAAGGCGATAATTGAAGCGCGCCTGGAGTGTGTTGAAACAGTGATTGCTGAATTATCACCGGCTTTAGGCGTTCATACCGGTCCGGGGACGGCTGGTATTTGTTTCTATCCAGTCCTGGGAAGGGATAAGTTAAGTAAAAACGATTTCAAACGATAATTAATGGAGGTTAGGTACCATGTCTGATGATCCCATAAAAGATGTGCTGCGAAGGTTACCATACGGCTTATACAGTATCACAAGCCGTATGGATGATGAAATCAATGCAATGGTTTTAAACTGGTTTTCACAAATATCCTTTGAGCCGCAGTTAGTGGCGATTGCAGTTCAAAAAACATCATATTCATACAAGCTGATAAGCCTGGGTAAGGTCTTCATCGTAAACGTATTCAACAAAAAGGAAGTTGGTGCTATAAAACCTTTCATCAAAGGTCATTCAAAGAGCCCTGATAAGATGAAGGATGCGATGTTTACGGAAGGTCCGATAACCGGCTGTCCGATCTTAGAAGGAGCGGCTGCTTATCTTGAATGCAAGGTGTCCGCCATCCATGATGTTGGTGGCGACCATAATATTATTGTGGGGGAGGTGGTTGGAGCGGGCAGAATTAAACCTGGGGATGCAAAAGACTCATTAACTTTACCGGATTTAGGGTGGAGCTACGCGGGATAGTTTCATGGATACATTGTTTTCCTTAGCTATCAGGATCGATTGCTCCTGGTTGTTCAATATCCAAGACTTCGCCGTGAACATTAATTCTGATACGGAAACCCATCATACCCATGTAAGCGCGCGCTTCTTCGGGAATTCCGCGTTGAAGTAAATTGTCGAATTGCTGGTCAATATTCTTTAATTGAGATGCGATCAAAGCCATAGAGAAAATGTCGTCTTGCCCGAGCATTTTCGCGGCTTGTTCGCTGATGATTTCTTCGTGACCTGCGATCATTTCTACCATGGACTCAAAAACCTGGCGATCGACTTGCTCTGAGGAGATATGCCGGCGGAAGCCAGCATCATTAACCACATAGCAAGGTTCGTCCCCAATATTAACTACTTCGACAGCCTGGTCGTATTCGTCGATTATCAGTCCAGCAAAGACGGCTTGTGACGTCATTGTTTACCATCCAATTATTTACCTAGGATTATATTCAAAAAACCTTGAGGGTAGAATTAGAAATTTATAAATATTCTGCGAGAGGACTTAACGGCGCACCCTTACAACGGTGCCTACGGATGCGAAGTTGTACAACCATTTTGCATCGTTTGTCTGTAGATTCACACAGCCATGACTCATGGGTGTGCCAAAGTTGTTGTGCCAATATGTCCCATGCAGCCCGTAATCCTTATAGAAATACATCACGTAGGGGACATCTTGCAGGGAATAACCAGGTCCAGTCATATTTGCATATTTATACTTGACGTAAACGTTGAATTTTCCAGTAACAGTTGGGTACTGCCAGGTGCCTGTAGAGACTACAAATTTTTCGACAAGCGTGTTTCCTTGATAAGCAAGCAAACGTTGACGTGATAAAACCACATCAATCCAGTGCTCATTCTTTCCTACACCTTCTGGGCGTTTGACTGTTCTTACTTCTTTGGTTGGTTGTTGAGCCTCAATCGGAGAATTTGTTGGGGTTGAAGTATTCGTAGGTGTTGTTGTGGGTGTGTTTGTTGCAGTCGGTGTGAGTGTGTTTGTCGCAGTCGGTGTGGGGGTAAAGGTGGGCGTAGATGTAGGGGTAAACGTGGGTGTCGACGTGGGAGTTGAGGTGTAAGTGGTTGTAGGTGTAAAAGTTGAGGTGGATGTTGGCGTGCGGGTCGCTTTCTTGATGTGTACTTGTGCGACCATTAGAGGTTCTTTTTGGGGAATGGCGAAAGAAATGTTGGGAAGACCAAACCAAACGAAGGAGCCAAGAGCGATAATAAAGATTAGCAGCAACCAAGAGAGAATTGATGTTTGGTGTTTAACAGGCTTGGCGGCAGTTGATGGAACAATAATAACTTCGTTCTGATGTTGGGGAAGCTTAGGTTTTTCGGCACGCAGCCGTTGAATAGCCCAATGCATGCCTTTACGAGCATGTTGGCTTTCGGGATTTATCTCCAACGCTCGTTTTAGATAGGCTATACTGGCGCGAGGTGGAGCTATTGCAGCCAACACAAGCCATGGTTCTTCCCTTTCGGGAGCGAGTTGGGCTGCTCTCCCCGCCAAGCGCCTTGCTTCCAGGCGCTCTCCATGCTTCAGCGCTTTGATAGCATGATCAATCGAATTTGTTACTGGATCTGAGGGATTGGTCATGGAGTTGGTTGTTCAAGAGGCGAGGTTATGCTTTCGTTGTTGATGAAACACACAATACCATCTGCGATACCCTGAGCAGCTAATTCTGGAGTTTGAGTTAAAAACTGGCGGTCTAGATTCAAGAAACCCGTTTCAATTATCACTGCGGCTGTACTAGCATTTATTTCCCCAAAAGCGTGATAGCTGGTCATGTCTCCCGTAACGCTGGTACTGTGCAGAGGCATTCCAGTTATTTGGTTGTATCTGTTACGCAAGCAGGCGGTCAATCGCGCAACCCTTTCCGGGTGCTTACTACCCATAGCCTGAGCAACTTTAAATCCAGTTGCAAGGTCATTTATATAATCGCATGAATCGGCGTGGATTGATACTAAAGCCGTTGCCTCATATCCGTTCAAGCGTAGGTCAAATTCTTTAAGCAGATCGACATCATAACCCTGCTCAGAAAGATATTTTTGAACGAGAGTTGCAATTTTCAAGTTAACTTCTGCTTCAGTCAATCCATCATTACACACTGAACCGGGATCATTGCCCCAATGTCCGGCTACAATTCCCACTAATGGGCGGGTTCTGGGTGTTTTTGTTGGATTATCGGCAAGAGTGGGTGTTGGTACAGGGGCGAAGCTGACGTTCTCCCAATCATTGCTCGGAACAGACACACCAGGAGTCCATGCTGTGAACAGTGTTGCCAATACAAATGCGACAACAAAAACAATCTGTAATTGATAAATAGCCCCCTTTTTAGAAGGGGCTTTTTCCTCTTCATTGTGAGAAGGTTCGTTGGAGGATTCGATGTGATCGGTTTCCATTTTGATGTCATGCTACCTTAAACGTAATTTGAGTGCAAGTGAAGAAATGTATGGGGTTAATTGATATCGATAATTAGATACAGATGCATATGGTCCTGGGATGTAAGCTCTTTTCTTAAACGTGCAAATTATATGCCAATAAACCAACTGCTCTTTAACCAAAATATCCCTGCAAAACGCAGGGATATCAATTTAGAAATCCGGATTAGAACAAACCCCAATCTGCCCCGGCTCCCTCTTCCATCATTGTTGGATCCCACATTTCCATACCGATTTCAACTGATACAGGTCGCTCTAGTGCTTCCTCTGCTTTTTTGCGCGTCATCTCCATCATTGCTGGGGCATATGGACAGAATGGCGTGGTGAGTATCATCTTAATCTCAGCGCTCTCGTCTTCAATTTGTAGGTCTCTAATGAGCCCAAGCTCAATAATATTGAGACCAATCTCTGGATCAACTACCTGGCGTAAACTTTCACGTACAGCTTCGCTCAATTCCGGGTAAGAACTCTCTGCAACCCATGTAAGATTATACCGATTTGTAGTATCGTCTGACGATGTCATGCTTCTGGTTTCTCCGTTGAATTCAATTTTGGGACTATAAAAATGCAGTGTGCATCGCCGTTTAGCTTGCATTTTATTTTGTGAGTCGGGACATTTAGGATGGTGGATATCAGGGTCTGGTCGATTTTGCATACTTCTGGGTGATCTTGTCCAACATGAAAATAGGGGCAGCTTGTTTCGTGTATCTGATAAGTATCGTCGCGTTGTTCCCAGTCGATTGTGAAACCTTCATTAGTCAGCAATTCCACAACGAGATCAAGGCGTTCTTCCAATGCAAGCCCATCTAACTCGTCCTTATACTCTTTGGCAAGGTCCTGAGCCATCTGGGTGAACAATTCATCCACCATTTGTTGGGGCATGGTTTCTTTTAGCTGTTCCAACAGGCGCAGGGTTAGTCGCAGATAGCGTTGTGGAAAACGTTCGCGACCTTGTTCGGTTAGGAAATAAACCCTGCGCGGCCTTCCAACACCGTGCCGTTCTTCGGTGGAATTTACCAAACCTTCCGATTCAAGCTTAGTGATATGATGGCGTACAGATATGGGATTAATATCCACTGCCTGTGCCAGCTCATTAATCGTGCATTGTTCTTTAGTTAGCAGCGTCTTTAAAACTCGCTCGCGAGTACTTTCTCTTTGAATAATCATTGAATTACCTGCATATCTAACAAATTTATTAAAATTCATTCTATTGGATGTTAAATTTATTTGCTATTTATGGTGAGTATACTATGCGCGCTATATATTGTCAATATTTAAGAATATTATACTAATAATTATTGACTTCATCAAAGAATCTTGATATAATAACTCAATATACTAGATAATTATACTAAATATTGACAGTAATTGTAATTATTGCTATAATTCACGGGTTTGTATGCAAGGAATTGAAATCAATAAACAGATTATGTTAGGAGTTGTTTATGTCGGAACTGGATATTCGTAATGTGCATGTAGGCATTGATGGTCACGAGATTCTCAAGGGGGTTAATCTAATTGTAAAACAAGGCGAAGTCCATGCTCTGATGGGACCAAATGGTACGGGAAAATCAACCCTTGCTTATGCTCTCATGGGGCATCCTTCATATGAAATTACTGAAGGAGAGGTCTGCTTTAAGGGAATAGATTTGCTTGAATTAGAACCTGACGAAAGGTCACACTTAGGGTTGTTCCTGGCATTTCAATATCCGGTAGCCATACCTGGAGTATCGGTAGCAAACTTCCTAAGAACAGCGATTAATGCCCAAAGAAGAGCCAAAGACCCAGATGATAAGGGTATATCAATCCCAGAATTTCGACGTATGCTAAAGGAACGCATGGACTTCTTTCAAATGGATCACTCTTTCGCCGGACGCTATCTTAATGAAGGATTCTCGGGAGGGGAGAAGAAACGTGCTGAAGTATTACAAATGGCGGCTCTTCAACCAGAAATCGGTCTGATGGATGAAACTGATTCTGGTTTAGACATCGACGCTTTGCGAATTGTTGCTGAAGGCGTGAATTCATTGCGAGGTCCTGATCTGGGTATATTGGTGATCACTCATTATCAGAGGATATTGAACTATATCAAACCTGATTATGTACATATCATGCTGGATGGACAGATAGTTGAAACTGGTGGCCCAGACTTAGCGCTTCACCTGGAAGAGCATGGTTATGATTGGCTTCGTAAAAGGAAACGTTCCGCTGCAGCATGACCGGAGTATCTTATCGTTACATTACCACCAAAGTCAAGGATTGCCTTAGAGGTTCTTATGAGTGATACCCAGATACTAAAAGATATTGGAGATTATCAGTTTGGTTTCAAAGATCCTGAGACTTACGTGTTTAAATCCCGAATAGGATTAGATCGCGAAATTGTTGAACAAATATCTGCGATGAAGGGCGAACCCGAATGGATGTTGGATTTCCGCTTAAAAGCTTTTGAGCATTTTCAAAAACGCCCGATGCCCACCTGGGGGGGGGACTTATCTGAGTTAGACCTGGATAATATTTACTATTATGTCAAACCAGCGGAAGCTGAGAGCAAAAGTTGGGACGATGTTCCAGAAACCATCAAGAATACATTTGAAAAACTTGGAATCCCAGAAGCTGAGCAAAAATTTCTCGCTGGAGTAGGTGCACAATATGAATCGGAGATGGTCTATCATCAGATTCAGGAACACCTCGAAGAACAAGGAGTGATATTCCTGAGTATTGAAGATGGATTGCGAGAGCACCCTGATTTGTTTCGGGAATATTTCAGTACAGTTATCCCCATAGAGGACAATAAATTTGCAGCCCTTAATAGTGCTGTCTGGTCGGGTGGATCATTTGTATACATTCCCAAAGGTGTTACTGTCAATCTACCGCTTCAGGCGTATTTCCGCTTGAATGTAGCTAATATCGGTCAATTTGAAAGAACTATGATCATCGCCGATGAAGGATCGCAAGTGCATTATGTCGAAGGATGTACGGCGCCAACTTATTCAAGCGATTCGCTTCATAGCGGCGTCATTGAGATTGTCGTCAAAAAAGGAGCCCGAGTTCGCTATACGACCATTCAAAACTGGTCTACAAATGTGTACAACCTTGTAACCCAGCGTGCCTTAGTACATGAAGGTGCTACAATGGAGTGGGTAGACGCCAACCTGGGTTCAAAGCTGACTATGAAATACCCGTCTTGCTACTTGATTGGTCCTGGCGCCCATGGCGAAATTCTTTCTATGGCATTCGCTGGAGAAGGGCAGCATCAGGATGCCGGAGGAAAGGTTATTCACGTAGCTCCACATACCAGCAGTAAGGTTACGTCGAAATCAATTAGCAAAGGTTCCGGACGATCATCCTATCGAGGTTTATTGAAAGTATATAAGGGCGCGAAAGATGTGCGTTCGAATGTTGTTTGTGATGCACTGCTTCTGGATGACACATCTCGTTCGGATACATATCCATATATTGAGATTGACGAGGATGATGTCACAATAGGTCATGAAGCTTCTGTCTCTAAAGTTGGAGAAGAACAACTCTTCTATTTGATGAGCCGCGGACTCAGCGAGGAAGAAGCAACTACGATGGTCGTTTCCGGTTTTATTGAACCACTGGTTAAAGAATTACCAATGGAATATGCAATTGAAATGAATCGCTTGATTCAAATACAGATGGAAGGTTCTATAGGATAATATGTCCACCCGAACTGTATCAAAACGTGCCCGGCGTGTTGATAAACGCCAGAAGAAAAGTTTTTTATTTTCACGTGAGATGGTTGAGGCTATCTCTGGTAATGGAAATGTCCCAGAATTCATAAAGGAATACCGCTCACTAGCTTGGGACGAATTTGAAAAGTTGCCCATTCCGACAACCAGCGAGGAAGCGTGGCGGCGTACGAACCTGCGCAGATTGCCGGTTGATGAATTTTTTCCGGTATCAATGGAGAACTTAACTACCGAATCGCTTTTTCCCATTGATGCTGAATTAATAGAACCTCTTGTTGGAGATATTCATGGCGGTCAGATTGTTTTCACAAATGAGGAGGTACAAGTTGAGCTGAGCTCTACTATCTCCGCTAAAGGTGTGATCTTTACGGATTTAATCACTGCAGAGCGCCAGCACCCAGATCTCCTTTCCCTGATCATGGGTAAGATTGTGAAATCGGATGAAGGGAAATTTGCTGCCCTGGCAGCAGCAATGTCACAAAAAGGTGTTTTCCTATATGTCCCCCAAGGTATACATGTAGAACTCCCTTTACATAGCGTAATATGGGCTCCAGGTAAGGACTTGGCTTTTTTCTCTCACATCCTGGTATGGTTGGAAGAGGGATCTTCCGTAACTTATTTGCACGAAGCCGCTTCACCAAACGAACAAGATGGACAAGCATTGCATGCGGGACTTGTAGAAATCTATGTGGGTCAAGGCGCAAATTTACGTTTTGTAGAGCTGCAATCATGGGGTGAGCACGTGTGGAATTTCAGTCATGAACGTGCTCGAATAGATCGAGATGCTAATTTGGATTGGATTTTTGGGGCGATAGGAAGCCATGTTACCAAAAATTTTTCTAACATTGATCTCATCGGTCAGGGAGCAACTGGACGTATGTCCGGCTTTTATTTTACAGACGGCGTTCAACATTTCGATCACGATACCCAGCAAAACCATCTAGCTCCTAACACGATGAGCGATTTGCTTTTTAAAGGAGCGCTTCGCGAACACAGCCGTTCAGTTTGGCAGGGTATGATCTATGTCGCACCGGGAGCTCAGAAGACAGACGGATATCAGGCAAATCGAAACCTAATACTAGATTCAAATGCGCGTGCTGATTCAATCCCAGGATTAGAGATATTGGCTGATGATGTACGCTGTACACACGGCGCAACGATTGGTAAAATAGACCCGGATCAGGTCTTCTACTTGAGAAGCCGCGGAATTCCGTATAAGGATGCCGAGCGTCTGATTGTCGAAGGCTTTTTTGACCCCATAATGCAACGCATTCCTTTTGGGGGTGTCCGGACCCGTTTTCAAGATGAGATTCTTAAAAAAATGGGGTAATAATAGATGTTAAAATTATGGTTTGAGGAATTCTAGAATACCCGTATTTATAAATAATGAAAAACGTCAGGATTTCCCAAGGAAGTCTTGTCAAAAAAGAATATTAAATTGTGGGCCATATGAGAAAGGAGGGTTAACCTGAAATCTCGGTGAGGTGGTGAGAGAACTCCTCGCCTTTGGCTTTTTTGAAATTTATAATAAGGAGACAATCTTGTCAGGATTATATTTTACAAACGATCCCAATCTTGATGAACCGTACAAGGTTGGTGATCGAGTGGAAGTGTTCTGTGATCACGAAAAGAACGGAGATAGGGTGCGTGACTGGCTGGAAGGTACCGTCGTACAGGTGGATCTAAAAATAATCGCTGTCCAATTTCGAGAAAACGTATATCTAACGGATGGTTGGATGATACCTGATCGTGTATTGTGGTGTCCTAAGGACTCACAGAAATTGCGCCGTCCAATACGTCGCCGGCGTAGTTCTCGATCTCGTTCAGCAAAGACCAACTAATATAAAAAATATGGCTCCTCGATTCTGAGTATTGAAATGGTATTGAATACAATCCATCAAGGAAGTTTAGATACGACCCGAATCCGGGCTGATTTTCCGATTCTGAGCAGGCAAGTGAAGCCCGGCGTACCATTAGTCTATTTGGATAACGCGGCCACCAGTCAGAAACCTTTTGCTGTTATTGAGGCGATGGACGATTTCTATCGTCAATATAATTCGAATATTCACCGAGGAATCCATACTATTGCTGAGGAAGCAACCGCGAAATATGAGGAAGCTCGAGGAAGAATTGCCGAATTTATCGGAGCACCGTCCCCGAAACAAATTATTTTTACACGGAACGCGACCGAATCAATAAACCTGGTGGCATTTTCCTGGGGTAGAGCAAATTTATATCCGGGTGATCTGATTATATTGACTGAAATGGAGCACCATTCCAACCTCGTACCGTGGCAAATTCTAGCGTCGGAGAGGGATTTGCGCCTCGAATTTATCCCCGTTACTCCTGATGGGTTGCTGGATCTAGAGGTTTTTGAGGAGCTGCTTGAACTGAAACCCCGGTTGGTTGGGTTCACTCACATGTCAAACGTGCTCGGAACTATCAACCCAGCAAAAGGAATCATCCGGCTTGCTCACCAGGCTGGTGCATTAACGGTGGTTGATGGTGCGCAATCAGTTCCGCATTTGCCCGTCAACGTCCAGGATTTGGATACGGATTTCCTGGCATTCTCTGGTCACAAGATGTGTGGACCAAGCGGGATTGGGGTACTGTACGGACGAAAAGAATTTTTGGAATCGATGCCACCTTTCTTGGGCGGCGGCGATATGATAAAACGCGTGGAATTGCGATCTTTCGTAACGAACGAAATCCCTTATAAATTTGAAGCGGGTACTCCGGCCATAGCCGAGGCTATTGGTCTCGGATCAGCTGTGAAATACCTAGACTCAATTGGGATGGAAAAAATTTTGAATCACGAACATGAGATCGCATCCTATGCGTTGGAGCGTTTAGAAGAAGTTCCCGGCGTTAGTGTTTTTGGTCCCGAGGCGGATCGAAAAGGAGCTATATTCTCCTTCTCAATGAAAGGCATACATCCACATGATATATCTCAAATCCTTGACGGAGAGGGGATTGCCATACGTGCTGGTCATCACTGCGCGATGCCGCTACACGAAAAGTTCAACCTGCCGGCAACAGCCCGCGCAAGTTTCTATCTCTACAATACACGTGAAGAAGTCGATCATTTAGTGAAATCCCTTTATTCGGTTTTAGAAATATTTGGGCTATAGTTGTTTAGAATTAAGTTCAAGCCATGCATCAACCTGAAAGGATAATTCCAGAGCAATATGGACGATTTTTACAGAGAAATCATAATTGATCGTTATAAAAACCCGCTTAATCAAGGCACTTTAGATCCTCACGATATATCATTTGAGGACGATAATCCGTTATGCGGGGATCACATCCGCATTGATCTCCGTGTAGGCGAAGATGGGCGGGTAAACGAAGCTGTATTTGATGGTCATGGCTGTGCAATTTCGCTGGCTTCTGCTGACCTTTTGATGGAATCAATCCAAGGGAAAACAATCGACGAGGTGAAAGCCTTGACAAAAGAAGATATCCTGGAGATGTTAGGTATTGAATTAGGTCCGGTACGCTTAAAATGTGCGCTTCTTTCGCTTAAGGTTCTTAAAGCGGGTGTATACGGGCTGGGTGAAGCAAGCGATGATCTTGTAGAATGAGGCGCTGAACTCCCGCAGAAGAGGGGGTTTTTCCGAAAGGATGTGAAATGTACGACTATACCAAGATCAATCCAAAAGAATGCGAATTTGTTCCTGTTGCATCCGTTGACGAGATCGTTGAAGGTGATCGTTTATATATTGAAGTAGATGAGTTGGCAATTGTCCTTTTTAACGTTGCTGGAAGGTTATTTGCGATTGCCGATTTATGCAGTCATGATGATGGACCATTGGGGGATGGTGAGTTAGATGGTGATAAGATCATCTGTCCACGCCATGGGGCGCGGTTTGAAATCAGTTCAGGAAAAGCGCTCTCGCTGCCAGCGATTGTCGACATTCCAGCTTATCCAACACGAGTTGTGGATAACCGGGTTGAAGTAGGTTTTCCTATTGGGGATTAATTTCACTCAGGAACACGCCCCCACCCGTAAAAAGTGGGGACGTATAAAATGCGCTCACCTCTTTTCCAAGCGTTAGCATCAATTTTTTGCAGTTGTTCAAGCCTTTCCAGGGGAACATAATTCTGCAGATCCGAAAGCAGTACCATCCATTCAGATTCCAACTCATCTTTTTCTGGTTTACCTTTCCACTGCCCCCCGAGAACACCTACTTCAATATTTTTTAGTCCAGCTTTATTTAGGATAGATGCTAATTGGCGACCCAAATTAGGCTCAGCTCCCTGACTTTTCAGCGCTTCATGCTGCCAAATTCCGAGCTGTCCTAATTCCAGCGGGTAATCGATCCGTCCCCCGTAATCCGGTTCTGCTAAAATGAAAACAGCGCCACCAGGCGCGGTAACGCGCGCCATTTCGGTGACAACGACTTCTGGGTGCGTTACCCAAAGCAGTAAGAAGTGGCAGATGGTGAGGTCAAAACAATCACGAGGATAGGGAAGGGTGTGAGCATCACCTTGAGTGAGTTTAGCCACGGGGACAAGGTTCGAAGCCAGTAAAAGATAATTAATATTCAAATCAAGACCAAAGATATGCGCATAGCTATCTTTGCCAATGTTTTGATTGTTATATCCCCCAATCATAGGAATTGTTTCATTAATAATTGCACCTGTGCCGCAGCCAATCTCTAGTATGCGGTTATTGTGCAATACTCTCGCTCGTTTAAATATATAGGTGCGGATTTTCCTCGTCCAACGCGCTTGCAGGACAAAACGATTGTGCCATTCTAGAGGGGAAAGCGGCAAGGCAGGGTCACCCTTTCCAGATATGATCCCAATTATCGCTGAGAATGTTGCCCAGGACACGGTTTACCCCTTGGGCGGGAAGAACATCACCATCAGGTTCGACATACAACCAGGCTCTACCTTCGCCTTCAATCTGTTCTATTAGTTCAGTTTCTAGATCGACCGGATTGAACGTAGAATAAGGTACTGGTAAGTTCCATACAAGTTCAAGTGTTAAATCGGCAACCTGACTACGAAGCTTTTCCAAAACACCATACAAGCTTTGATCATGGGCGCTCAGCGATATGGCTTTTACACCCCTTTCAGCCAGTTGATCAATCAAACCAGCCAGCTCGTCTTTGTTTTTATCATCGAGAGTAAGATGGACTGCTACAAATAAATCTTCCACAAGGGAATTTTCCAAAGCATCCCAGGCGGCTTCATTATCTGGTTGGAAGATGATCATTAAATGATCCAAACCAGTTTGGAGCAGCGAATCCAGGTAATCACGTTCAGATAGACGCAGCCCATCGCTGATCAGACCAGTCACCTGATCGTTGGATTCGGCGTGAGCGATGAGCTCAGGCAAATCATCGCGCAAAGTCGGTTCTCCACCGGTGAAGATAATATGTGGGATGCCGGCTGACCATGCTTTATCAAATACAGATTTCCATTCAATCGTGTCTAGCTCCCTATCCACACGTTTAATAAGAGCAGTTTCTGTTGTCCTTTCGGGTATACGGTAAGTCAGTGCGCAATCAAGGCGATAAGGTGCTGTTATATGTCCGGTGAAAGGACGGATACGATCTAAATCCAGGAAAGTGACCGGATCGAGGTCTGGAGTATTTATAAGTGTTTGTATTCGATCTACAAACTCCTGGTAATCATTAATTGCCTGTTCTAGGTCGACATGATAACGTTCAACCATTTTGTGAGCAGCTTGTTCGACGGGTTCATTTTTTACCAGGTAGTAAGCATATTCGGCAGCAGTCTGATTCAAGTGGAGTATAGTGCTGGCGTTGATGATCAGAACACCATTTCCTTCCGGTTCGAGTCGCAGGTGCATGCGGTAATTGCGCGGATCATCTGGAGGGGATATATAATGATAGATTCCAGAAGGGATTGGTTTTATTGGCGTGAACAAACGACGAAGCGAATTCATTTTACTAGTCATAGACATACTCTATTTAATCATCTTATTAATTGATTGATTGTGAAATAGCCTTTGGATGAAAAACACTTCATTCATTGAGCATCGTCAGCATATTTTGAGTATAACGGACAGCCGCCACCACATTCGGATAATAATATACAATCAGAGCACTTATCCGGAATGTATCTTCGCTCGCGGAGAGAAATTGCAAGTTCGTGATTCCAAATTGAATCCCACGAGTCCTGGATAATATTACCTAAAGGTTGGTAGTATGACTGGCAGGGGAGTACGCCTCCATCGGGTTCGATGCACATGTTATACAAGGCTGCTGTACATCCTTTAACGCCCAATTCCAACTGCATAGGGTCAAAATTGCAATACTGGGTAGGTGTATACCAGATCAATCTCTGGTTATTTTTCTCTGTTATTTCCCGGGCGATTTCCAACAATGGCTGTAGCTCTTTTTCATCTATCCCTGTTCCGACAGTTGCCCCGCGACCAGAATAGATTAGAGCGTTCAATCCGACCGTAGGGACACCGAGCGAAGCCAGGAATTCCAAAGTTTCTTCTAAGAACGGAATGTTCTCCTTCAGCATCGTTGAGTTCGTCATGACGAAGAGTGGACTATCCAAAGCGTTCCGGATGCCTGATACAGTTTGCGCCCAGGCTCCGTGCGAGTGAACCATATTATCGTGAACGTTTTCATCGTGTGATTCAAGCGTGATCTGTACATGATCCAATCCAGCATGGACTAATTTGTTTACATATTCAGGGTCACTAAGCCGTCTGCCGTTGGTGTTAATTCCTGTAATTTGACCATTATTTTCGGCGTGGCGTATTAATTCACAAAGATCTTTTCTTAGTGTTGGTTCTCCTCCCGTGAAGACAACGTGAGGTATACTGATCTGCCAGAGATGATCGAGCACCACTTCCCAGTCTCCGGTAGACATTTCAGGAAAGTTTCTTGGACGGGCGTTATAGCAATGGGGACAATCGTTATTGCAGCGATAAGTTAGCGCCAGGTCCATGCGGTATGGGGCAGACGGTTTTATGCTGAAAGGTGGGGTTATCACCAAATCCAGATCATGAATGGGACAAACGCTGTCTGGACGGATCAATTCATTAATCTGCTCAACAAGATGCGTATAGTCGTACTTCGCTTGATGAGAAGTAATTTTGTAACGGCTGTTTAAGGCTCGCACAGCCTGTTCTGTCGGGAATTCACCTAATGTTAAATATGACATAAAAGCAGCCGTCGGATTGAGATGCATTACCCGACTTGCATTTACTAATAACAAACCACTTCCGTCTTCGTCGATACGCAGGTGAATGCGGCTTTTCTCGCCGACCGTCTGGCGTTCATAGTGATATAAACCAGGGGTGGGGTTATCGAACTGAGAACTGTTAATCGTGGTTTTTAGAGTGTTGAGAAAATTCTTTATACTCATTTTAGCGGTCAGTACATGGTAATATTGTTTATCATTGACGTTAGTTAGCAACAAATATCAACAAGATTATAGAAACTGTATTTACCTTCCTCCTCCAGCACAGGCACAGGCGCAGCCAGCGCAGGCACATGCGCAAGCACATCCACCCCCAGAACTACCTCCACCGCGGCCACTTTTTGATACTGGGACGGGATTCGTTTTTTGGGTAACGCCGTTGGTGAAATTGGTTACATTACCGATCACATCGCTTGAAAAATTCTGGACACCAGTTACAACCGAGGCTGCAAACGCTGAACCTGGGAGCTGGGGAAGCGACATTCCTGTACCGGTTGGTAAATGTGAAGTTGTTGAAACGGGTTTTGGGCTTGCTGATGTGACACTGCCTCGATAATTCGGATCGTAGCGAGGCCACCACATAGGGACAAATACCGGTCCAGTGCGAAATACATCTCGAGTGCGGTCTTCGTAATCTTCATCCAGCATCGTCCAATCCATGTTTTCATCAAATTTCTCGCTTTTCACTTCCGGAGTTTCGGCGGCCTCGACTTGAGCCCATGCTCGCTTGGTGATGTCGCGGTAGTAATCCACTGTCTCAGGCCGGCTGAAACCCTTCATCTTCTTGGAGACACTGTTGATCAGATCAATCATGGCTTCCTGCAAATCTTTACGACGGGCGGCTGATCTTTTTTCTTGCATGGCGTTAAGAAACTTGGTCTCATAAGCATGCAGTCCTTCTGGAAGTGGGTCTGTAACATCAATCTCGAGTGGTTCGCGTTCTATTACCGTTGCAGCGCCTTTTTTTATTGTGGAGAACAAGATCATGGTCATTATCTTGTCCATTGGCTGTTCAAGCAGAATAGCAGCTTCTACCGCCGTCAGACCTCTTTTGATGCCATGACCTTCTATTGCGATTTTTGGCGGCAAGTAATGAAGCTTTCGCTTTTGCGTGCTGCGATATGCCGTGAATATCCCTAACAATGCGAAAGCAATACCACCGCAACAAATAACATTGGGGCAAAGGGCCTCAGTGAAGGTGCCCAAAAACCCCCAGATGCTTGTACGCACCACTGATTCAGCCGGGATATACTGCCCTGGAAAAGAAGCGCCGAATTCATATTGTTTATATCCGAGTGCTTGGGGGTTTCTCCATGTGTAGGTTACACGTCCCTGTTCATCTATCCCAGTTTCGGGTTCGACTGGGAAACCGTCAGGAGCTGAGTGCCAGCGTGGTTCTTCGGGTTGTACTCCTGGTGGTAAGTGAAACGTTACCGATATATCGGTTGTGCCTGTAACAAATTGGGAACCGAAGAAAGTTGTACCAAATACAGCGCTGGCATAATTGTCGTCTTGGCTGTCTGGATGAACTACACGATCTACACCATCAATAAAAACGTGAACTTGACCAGTTTCACCGGGTTGGATTGCATCCCCTCTAAGAGCCAACGCCACACCAACACCAGAACCCTGGTAATCGCTTTTAGAAATATCGGTAATGGATTTCCCATTTACTTCGGCTGATATTTTGTTTACGTCAAAATTGGAATTAGGAAGCCCGACATCCACAAAATCGATTGGTGACGCTGATGGATCGTTTGAAAAGAAGAACAAATAATCAATTGAATATGTCCCATTTTCGTTTATAAAAACGTGGACATCCATACTGTCGAGGCTGAAGTAATAGGTAACCGCAAGAGTATTAACTGGAGTCACCAGCAGGAGGAATAACAAAAATAAACTGAGAAATACTTTTTTCACGTGCCCTCCAATTCGAGATTGATAAACTAGAAGAGTGAATTTAGGCATTTAGCTACGATGCGCTTTGTTACTCGTCACCATTTTGGGTCTTCAGTTAACTGATAAGTGGTACTGCAGTAGGGGCAGCTTACGACCGGTGCTCCTGCGACCATCTTAATATTGTCGGTTGTCAATGCGCCCCCGCATGATTGGCATTTAAAAGCATCTAAATCGACATTACCTGGCAGATCTATATTCAATGTTACACTAGAATCAGTCTGTTCTACCGCAGGTTTTCTACGGCTTGCGAACCATATCAAGACAAACCCGATCCCCACACTGATTAATCCAATCGGAATCCATCCTGTTGAGCCTTGAGGACTGAAAGCACCCCAGATAAACAGCACACCAAAGAAAATCAAGATAGCTGCAGCTATGTAAGCGATTATTTTTACAGCAGTCATTTGTACCTCACTTCCCATTCATAGTGTATCGTGAACTTTGTAACTAGGCAATGAATTCTTTCCTGCGTTTGTTAAAGATCTGAATTGTTTTTAGCTAATGTCTCGTCATCAGAGGGTGCCAGTTCTTTCATTTCCCCCGTAGCGACATAGACAGCGCGCTCACAAATGTTCGTCACCCGGTCTGCCATACGTTCAAGGTTATGGGCGGCCCACATCAGGTAGTTTGCACTGTCAATCATGGATGGGTCAGCTAACATAACTGTAACAAGATCGCGATAAATTTGATTGTACAGGTAATCAACTTCGTCATCTTCGGCAGGAATGAGGAGCGCTGTTTCGGCATCTGAGTTAACGAAAGAATCGATAGCGCGATGGAGCATGCTGACAGCGATTTCTGCCATGCGTGGTATGTCGATCAGAGGCTTGGCATGTGGTTGGTGACCAATTTTTAAGCAAACCTTTGCTATTCCTTTCGCATAGTCACCCATTCTTTCCAGTTCTCCGACCACTTCCAGTATCGATGCGATTAAGCGCAGATCGCCAGCCATGATCGGCTGCTGGGTTGCGATCGTGATCATGCAGTCATTTTCCAATTCGAATCGCTTTGCATTTATTTGCTTATCACCTTCGTACACTCGGCGCGCTGATTCGAGGTCTTGATTTTTAAGGGCTTTTACAGCATCAAGGGTTGCCTTTTCAACCATGTTATCCAAGATGATGATTTCGCCTAATAAGGTTTTTATCTTATTGTCTAAGATCTCTCGTGGCATAGGGAGACTCCCAAAGAATATGCTTATGAGTCTGAATATGATTTACTGTAAAGGCTCCTGAAAGCTATTAATATCGTTAACCGAAACGACCTTCTATATAGCTTGTGGTGCGTTCATCACGGGGATTAATGAATATTGTTTCTCCGGGACCGTACTCAATCATTTCACCCTGCAAGAAAAAGGCAGCAAAATCTGCAGTGCGGGCAGCTTGTTGGACTGAATGGGGCACCAATACAATTGTGTAAAGCTTTTTCAGCTCTTGTAAGGAGGATTCTACTTTTCCTGTTGATATAGGATCCAAACCAGATGTCGGTTCATCCAAAAGGATAACTTCAGGTTCAAATGCCAGGCTACGTGCCAGGCATAGACGTTGTTGTTGTCCGCCGGATAGATCTGCTGCGGGATCATCCAGCCTATATTTGACTTCATCCCACAATGCAGCCTGCTGAAGGCTGCGTTCCACTGCTTCATTCAATCGCATCTTGTCGTTCTCACCTGCCATTTCCAATCCATACGTGAGATTGTCATGAATACTTAATGGTAACACGATTGGACGTGCAAAGACCATTCCGACGCGCCGGCGTAATGCAATGACATCTAATTGAGGATCGAGTACATTTGTAAACTTATTCGTATTGTCAGCAAGTAAAACGTTTCCGGATATATGAGTAACATCCGCCAAATCGTTTAAGCGATTGATCACGCGCAGCAGTGTTGATTTACCTCCTCCAGCAGGTCCAAACAAAACAGTTATTGTGTTGACGGGAATGTTTAGACTTACGTTTTTAAGCGATTCTGCGCCGTCGGAGTAGATCAAGCTAAGATTTTCGATTATTATTTTATCCATCTTACCATCGGTTTGGAATTACCATTGTCGTCGTGCTCGGGCTCGAGAGCGGATGATCGTGGCAAGGATATTCATACCTATAATAAATGTGAGCAGCACCAGAGCTGTTCCGTATTGCATATCTATCGGCATACCCGGTACCTGGGTGGAGATGACAAACAAATGATACGGCAAAGCCATCGTGGGATCGAAAGGCGAGTTTGGTAGTTGAGGTAAAAAGAATGCCGCGGCTGTAAATAATATTGGTGCTGTTTCCCCAACTGCTCGTTCTAATCCAAGTATTACACCCGTAAGGATGCCAGGTAGGGCTTGCGGTAAGACGATGCGACGGATTGTCTGCCACCGAGTAGCTCCCAAAGATATGCTCACTACTCTGAAGGAATGAGGAACAGATTTTAAAGCCCCCTCGGAAGTGCTGATGAAAATTGGCAAGGTCATTATTGACAACGTTAGACAACCGGCAAAGATACTCGTCCCAATGTTCAAAAAAATTACAAATAATCCTAAACCAAACAACCCATAGACAACTGAAGGAATCCCAGCCAGATTAATAATTGCGATCCGTATCGCGCGTGTCCAGCGATTATCGGGCGCATACTCGGCTAGGTATATTGCTGCACCTATACTTATGGGAATGGAGAGAATAGCGGTACCTAATGTCAAGAAAAAAGTACCTACAATAGCAGGAAATATTCCACCGGCTTGCATGCCATCTCTTGGAAAGCTGGTCAAGAATTCCCACGAGATTGCTGCCATACCTTGCATGAAAATGTGAACAATGATGGCTATGATAGGTACAACGGTTATCACAGCAATCAAGGTGAGCATCACAAAGCCCAGTCGTTGAATTGAATATCGTGAAGATGGTTTTGAGAGGAATTCCCTAATCATTTTTATTTTCCAACCATCAAAAAGCACAATACAGGATTACGACAGGATCCGTTCAGACCTTTTACGTTTTCTATTCACAACCGCATACGCGGTAATGTTAATTGCCAGCGAAAACATGAACAGCAAAATCCCGATAAAGAAAAGGACGTGATAATGGATGCTGCCTGTTGCCACTTCTCCCATTTCAGCAGCAATTGTGGCTGTCATTGTACGAACCGGGTTAAAGAAACTTTTAACGCCTTTAAATAGAACCCCAGCATTACCTGTGACCATCATCACGGTCATGGTTTCTCCAATTGTTCGACCAATACCAAGCATAACTGCTGTAACGATACCAGAACGGGCGGCGGGAACAGTGACATTCCAGATTGTTTGCCATTCGGTGGCTCCTAACGCAAGAGACGCATTTCTATAAGAACGCGGTACTGTGTCAAGAGCGTCTTCTGCAATGGAGACAATAGTAGGCAGTGACATTGCCGCCAACAGCACTGAACCGGTGAAGGCAGAAAGCCCCGTGGGTAAATTAAAGAGAACACGTAAATATGGTGCGAATACCAGAATACCCAAAAACCCCAATACAACAGATGGTATCCCGCCCAATACTTCTACCAATGGTTTGAGTACATCCCGAGCCCATCGAGGTGCAACTTCTGCAATGAAAACGGCTGTACCCAGGCCAATTGGCACTGCAATCAGTGTGGCACCAATTGTGACGATGAGTGAACCTTCTAGTAACGGTAAAAGCCCATAGTATCCTTCTATGGGATACCAACGATCACTAATAAACGTAGAGAACTGTACTTCTGTTAAGGCGTAAAGTCCCTCCTTCAATAAAAAGAAGAATATCGCTCCAACAAAGACAATGGCCGAATAGCCAGCAATTTTTATCAGGCGAGTGATTATGAATTCAGACCAATTTTGAGATTCTTGCATTAATTTTGAGTTGCTTGTTCAATTTTCGCAAATATTATGGATTATGAATAGGAACAAAACCTAAGTCTTTTACGATCAGTTGTGCTTCAGGACTGAAGATCCAAGCCAAGTATTCTTGGGTAACACCGGTCGGTTCTCCATCTATGTACATATAAAGGTCGCGGGCTATGGGGTACGAGTTATTAATTACAGTTTCTACTGAAGGTAATACATAATGAGCTTCCTCGTCTTTAGCAACCGCAATAACTTTTAAATCGGGTGTGACATAACCCAATCCATCATATCCAATTGCATTGGGGTTAATCCGAATCTCTGAACTGATACCCTCTGACGAGGGCAGCAGCAATGTGTCTTGAGAGAATAATGTTTTAACCTCTTTATCGCCAAGACGAAGGACTTCTTCTAGAAAATATACGTGAGTTCCAGAGTTTGTCTCGCGAGAAAGACGGACAATTGGTCGGTCCTCTCCCCCGATATCAATCCAATTGCTTATCTTGCCACTATAGATATCTGAGATTTGTTTGAGAGTTAAACTCTCAATTGGATTATTTGGGTTTACAATTATTGCTATTGCGTCACGTGCAACAATGATTTCGTTAGGGTTCTTACCATTTGAGAGGGCATTTTCGAATTCTACATCCTTCATTTGGCGAGAGGCATTAGCAATATCGACGGTGCCATTAATGAGCGCCGCAATACCTGTTCCTGATCCGCCTCCCGTAACGGAAATAATCACATCGGGTTTGATTTTATGATATTCTTCAGCCCAGGCTAATGCTAAATTGACCATCGTATCTGAGCCTTTATTTTCTATAGTACTTTTTTCTTTGGAGGAAGGGACAGTGCCCTCAGCTTGAGAATCATTTGTACAAGCCCCCAACAAAATCGTGATTGAAATGATAATTATTAAGTGGATGATTTTCATTAGAGCGATTATATCCACAATAACCATGTCGGGCAAGGAATGTAAGAAAATCAAAACAGTTTATCGGCTTATTTAGAGTAAAATCAACGCTATGGATGACTTGACACCGAAGATAATTGTAGAGAATTTAGATTTTTTCTATGATGGTAAACAAGCCTTATATCAGATAAATATAGATATATACCCGAAGCAAGTAACGGCTCTCATTGGACCATCTGGATGTGGAAAATCGACTTTCCTGCGGTGTTTGAATCGCATGAATGATACGATACCTAATACAAGGTTGACAGGAAACGTTCTGTTAGATGGAGAGAATATATACAGCGACAGTATTGATCTGGCTTACCTGCGGCAAAAAGTCGGGATGGTCTTCCAGAAGCCAAACCCGTTTCCAAAGTCCGTTTATGACAATGTCGCTTATGGCCCCCGGCGACTCGGATTGACTAAAACGCAGAAAGAATTGAATGATTTAGTGGAACACTGCCTAAATCAGGTTGGGCTTTGGGATGAAGTCAAGGATCATCTCAAAGAAAGTGCCTTCAATTTATCTTTGGAACAACAGCAGAGATTATGTATCTCACGGGTTGTGGCAGTAAAACCAGAGGTAATATTAATGGATGAGCCAACATCGGCTTTAGACCCGATTTCTACGATGACGCTTGAGGAATTGGTAAGTGAATTGAAGGAAAGTTATACGATTGTGATCGTTACACACAATATGGAACAAGCAGCGCGAGTCTCTGAAGTTACAGGCTTATTTTGGTTAGGTGAATTAATTGAATTTTCTCAAACAGAACGACTTTTTACTTTACCAGCACACGAGCTCACAGAAGGGTATATTACCGGTCGGATGGGATAATATTTATTTTAATTATGAGTTCGGAGGTAGTAGGTTCTACAAGGATTGATCCATCATTAAATACGATAGTAGGTACACTCCTCAATCCGTCGTTTGCATCCAATACAAATTGTTCCCCTTGTTTGTCTTTGTCAATATTAATAAATGTGTAAGGTGTTTTGTTCTTATCAAAGAACCGGCGCGCACGACGACTATCCCAGCACCAATTCACTCCGTATATAATTATATTTGAATCGTCCTGTTATTGTTCAGGGAAATTGACACCATCTAACTGTTCAGCGAAAATGTCACCCTATGAGAGAAAGAGTGACATTCAGCATGGACGAAATTAAACGACTGCACATCATGCAGCAAATAGAAAGCCAGCAGATGACAGCAGGGCAAGCTGGTGAACTAGTAGGTCTGTCGATCCGGCAAATCCGGCGGTTGATAGCCAGGTACCGGGAACAAGGAGCCCCAGGACTGGTGCACGGCAACCGTGGACGGAAACCCAACAACTGCATCGATGAAGAAATTCGAGGCGAGATCCTAAAATTAGCCAAAGATCGGTATACAGACTATAACGACAGCCACTTGACCGAGGTATTAGCTGAAAAGCATGGACTGAAAGTATCACGTTCAACAGTACGGCGCATACGCAGGCAGGCTGGGCAAGGAAGTCCCCGTAAACGCCGACCGCCACGACATCGTAGTCGTAGAGAGCGCAAGCCAAAAGCTGGGATGTTGTTGCAGACGGATGGCAGCCGGCACGACTGGCTGGAAGGGCGAGGGCCTTGGGTAACTTTAATCGCCTACATAGATGATGCAACGAACGAAGTGATGGGCGCTGCATTCCGGGAAGAGGAAGATGCGTGCGGGTACTTTATGGGCTTGCAGGAGATCTGCTTGAGATACGGCATTCCAGGAGCGATATACGCTGACCGCCACACGATATTCCAGAGCCCGAAGCAGGCGACGATTGAACAAGAACTGGTTGGCGAGCAGCCCAGAAGCCAGTTTGGGCGGCTATTAGGAGAACTAGGGATTGAACTGATCCCTGCGCGTAGTGCGCAGGCCAAAGGTCGCATTGAACGGTTGTGGGATACATTTCAAGACCGGTTAGTAAAAGCATTGCGGGAAGCTGAAGCATGTAACTGTGAAGAAGCCAATCAGGTACTGGATTATTTTCTGCCAAAACACAATTTTCGCTTTCAGGTGGAGCCAGCTGAGCAAGGGACGGTTTATGTGCCCTGGCCCAAGGAGTATCGGACGGAAGATTATTTCTGCGGCAAGCACTCCCGGATGGTCACCAACGACAACACCATCTCGTTTGATGGTCACTGCTTGCAAATCCCGCCTGGTCCAAAGCGCAGAAGCTATGCCAAAGCAAAAGTGGACGTTCTGCAGCATCTGGATGGAAAGCTGGAAGTGCGCTATCAGGGAGATAGCCTGGTTACCTTTGAGTCAGCCATGGATCAACCCCTACGTGTCACGAAATTCGCACCTGCCCCCGGACAGGATACCTCCATCCCGGAGATGGTCAAGGAAAAGCCGGTTCAGATGCCTAAAACGCATACATCAAGTAAACCAGCAGCTAAACACCCTTGGCGAAGATATGGACTGAGTGTTCATGAATAATGAGATTATCGGTTATTCCCAAATAAAAAGACGAGCAGGGTGGCTCAAAACCATCCCTAGCTCGCCTTCCTTTTGGGTAATGTTGATTATACTTATGTTATGTTAGTGGTCAAGGTGACATTTCTGTTGAACAATTAGGGTGACAGAATCGCTGAACAATGACATATATTTGAATCGTCCATGTGTTTTCCTCGTAATAAAGTAAACTGGTAGGTTGGAACAATGGTGTATGGTTAAAAAGATAAAAATAATGTGATCAACCCGAGTGGTCTGGATACCAGTATGTTATTGAATTATTATAGCCGCTTTTTAACAACATGGAAATTGTTCCAACATGAAATCATTGCCATAATTGCGCTATAATACCGCCTATGGTTCGTGAAATGGATGAGAAACGACAAATCGAACGCTTGGAAGAATTACGTCGCGAGGTAAATTTTCATAATTACCGTTATCATGTGTTAGATGATCCAGTGATCAGCGATTATGAGTTTGATTTGCTGCTCAACAAAATACGCCAGATTGAAACAGATCATCCGGGATGGATAACAACTGATTCGCCGACCCAGCGGGTGGGAAGTCAACCGACAGAAAGGTTTATAAGAGTCGCTCATCCAGCGCCAATATTAAGCCTTGCTAACGCATTCGGCTCGCAAGATGTGCGCACATGGTATGAACGACTTGCCAAACTGGATGAACGCGTTGCTGGAACAGATTATGTCATTGAACCAAAAATTGATGGGCTTTCTGTAGTTTTACATTACCGTGAGGGAATCTTTGTTCAAGGCGCCACTCGTGGAAACGGTCAAGTTGGCGAGGATGTGACAATAAACTTGCGAACAATACCGACATTACCACTTCGTATTCCTGTGGATTCGAAAGGTCCTGTACCACCGCAGTATTTGGTCGTACGTGGCGAAGTATTTATCAATAAAAAAGATTTTGAGGATTTGAATAGTAGGCTACAGGAAGCAGAAAAAAAAACCTATCTCAACCCTCGCAACACGGCTGCTGGATCACTACGCCAACTAGACCCCTCCTTGACAGCATCGCGGTCGCTGAACTTGTTAGTGTATGAAATTGTGGCGGCGGAGGGAGAAGTTCCAAACACACAATTGGAGAGGCTGGCATATTTACGGAATTTTGGATTTCCAGTAACACAATATGCAGTTCATTTGCGTAATCTCGATGATGTTATCAATGAATGTGAGAACTGGGCGCAACGCAGATACCAATTACCGTATGAAGTTGATGGTATGGTAATAAAGATAAATGATCTAGAGTTAGCAACCGATTTAGGATTTGTAGGAAAGGATCCACGTGGGGCGATCGCCTACAAATATCCTTCGCAGGAAGTAATAACCCAATTGCTTGGTATCGGTGTAAATGTGGGACGTACAGGAGTGCTAACCCCATATGCAATACTGGAACCGGTAGATATTGGGGGTGTGATTGTAAAACAAGCTACCCTACATAATTTTGATTTTATCGCTGAGAAGGATATCCGCATCGGCGACCAGGTGAGATTGAAAAGGGCAGGAGAAGTGATCCCGTATATTATCGGACCTGTTACAGGTACAAGAACTGGGGAAGAGTTAGTTTACAAACCACCATCTGTGTGTCCGGCTTGTGGACAGCCGGTGGAAAATTTACCGGGAGAGGTAGCTTGGTATTGCGTGAATGCAGCTTGCCCTGAGCAACTGATCCGAAATCTCGAACATTTTGTGTCGAGAGGTGCGATGGACATCATCGGTTTGGGGATAAGGATCGCCAAACAATTGGTATCTTCTGATCTGGTGAACGACGTTGCAGATTTGTACACCTTAAAACGAGTTGACCTTCTCGAATTGGATGGTTTTGCTGAGAAAAAAGCTGATAACCTGCTGGATGCGATTGATGTTTCCCGCGGCAGATCGTTGGAACGATTAATTGCTGCATTAGGGATTCGCGGTGTAGGAGAAGTAGTTGCCACAGATCTAGCGCGATATGTCGTCGACCTGGATATGCTTTCACAAGTTACAGTAGAAAATTTAGAGTCAATCGAAGGAATTGGCCCAAATATTGGGCAGGCAATAGCGGATTGGTTTGCTAATCCCGCTAATAAAAAGGTATTAAGGAAATTGAAAGCCGCAGGTGTCTGGCCTCGTAGTGAAGCAGGTAAACAAGAACTGGGGGTTGAGAGATCGCTTTCAAAGCACACATTTGTTATTACAGGAACTTTGCCCAATTTATCGCGTCAGCAAACAAAAGAATTTATTCAAGAACACGGTGGTAAAGTAAAAAATACTGTTAGTAAGAAGACCAACTATCTGGTGGCGGGTAAAAATCCCGGTTCAAAACTCGAGAAAGCCCATTCTCTAAATGTGGCGATCCTGGATGAAGGCGGATTGCTGGGACTAGTAGGTGAATGAAAATTTTTATATCGAAAAAAAAATAGAAACAAAGAAGATATTGTCGATAATAGTAAAAACTAATAATGAAATATTTAGGAGAATGTAATGGATTTTTCAAACGAAAATGATACGATTACACAGCGGGTTTGTGCGATGAATAAGCGTGTCGACAAGATTCGTCAATCTGATCTATATTACTATAACCAACCCATTTCCGAGCTGCGAGGCGGGGCACGCGTGGTGGTCAAAGGACGCGAGATGGGAATGTACGCTTCGTATAGTTACTTGGGATTGGTAGGACATCCGCGCATTAATGAAGCAGCACAGCAGGCAATCGCAAAATACGGTACGGGTACACACGGTGTGCGGTTGTTGGCTGGAACTTTAACCATCCATACGGAGCTTGAGGAAACAATTGCTGAGTTTAAAAAGACAGAAGCAGCTATTACTTATACCTCAGGCTACGCTACAAATCTGTCAGTGATATCCACATTATTGGGTCGCGGAGATTATGTAATATGCGATAAGCTGAATCACGCCAGTATCGTAGACGGTTGTTTGATGTCAGGGGCGAAATTCTTGCGATTTCGCCATAATGATATGCAGGCATTGGAAAAACGTTTGCAGCAATTGCCGGTCAATGCCACCAAATTGGTCATCGCAGATTCTGTATTCAGCATGGATGGGGATATCATCGATTTTCCAAAATTGGTTGAGTTATGCCAGAATTATAAAGCTTGGTTGATGATCGACGAGGCCCATTCGTTAGGTGTTTTGGGCAGTACTGGCAGGGGAATTGAGGAGTATTTTGGTCTAGAGGGAACAATTGATATCAATATGGGGACCTTGAGTAAAACCATACCGTCAGTAGGTGGGTATGTCGCTGGTCGTAAGGAGCTCATTGAATACCTGCGCCATGCCAGCCGGGCGTACATTTTCTCCGCGGCTCTACCGCCAGCCCAGGCAGCGGCTGCAAAGACATCGTTCGATGTCATTTTGGATGAACCCTGGCGGATAGAAAAGTTGAACGCCAATACAAAACAATTTATTAGTGGGCTACAGGAGCGTGGTTTCAATACCCTTCATACTGAGACCGCTATAGTTCCTGTCATTTGCGGAAGTGATGAAAGTGCATACGTGATGACACGTGAAGCTCAGCACCGGGACACGTTTGTCTTACCGGTGGTTTCACCAGCAGTGCCTCCGGGATTAGCACGTCTGCGAGCGACTATTACCGCAGCGCATGAACCAGATGAGATTGAAAGAGCAATGGAAGTCATAGAGCTGGCCGGGAAGGTTGCAGGTGTGATTTAGTAAATGGAATATTCCACTTTGAAAGGTTTGATCTTGTGAGTTAAAATGAAAAATTCCTGAGACAAAAAAATGTCTCAGGAAGGGATAGGTGGAGATGTCGGGATTCGAACCCGAGTCCGAAAGAATCGTCCCTCGAATGTCTACGAGCGTAGTTAATCGTTTTTATTTCACCAGATAGTTCCTGACCAACAAGGGTGACCTCCTGGCTAACCGCTGGGACCCGAAAGTCCCTCTTTCGCACGTTTAGCGGTGTGACACGTACGGCACTCCGACTTTTTTGACGCCCAATCTTTCACCCAGCCAGAGTAGGATGAAAGTGGACGTGACCCTTCTTTAGAGGGTCCGCCGCTCAAAATTTCGCTTATGCAGCGAGAGGAAGAGCAGCGTAGTTTGTGCGATTGGCACTTGTTTTGTGCGCTGATTTATCGAGATCGGCGCCTCTCGGCTCGCAATTCGGGGCCAGCCTCTCCCGTCGAGACCTTTCATCCCCGGTGAATATTATTATACCTCATTTATGTACCAAACGTGTTACTTCTAAAATATTAGAGTAGGTTAAACATGATATACTGCATGTAACTTTTTGATTTGTTAGGGGTTTATATTATCAACTTATCACAACGTAAAACGCGGTTCAGTAATTGCTGTGGCTTGGCGGAAGAACCCAGGCTGGTAAAGGGTTAATATTGTGACGCAGCTCAGCGAAGATAAACTACTTGAGCGCGCAACTCATGGAGATCGAGAAGCTTTTGGCGCTCTTTATGAGCACCACGTTGGACGCATCTATAACTATATATACTATCGGACTGGCAATACTTCGGATGCAGAAGATCTAACTGAGCGAGTTTTTTATCGAGCTCTTCGTCATATAGGTAATTACAACGATAGAGGACTGCCATTTTCAGCGTGGCTATACAGAATTGCGCATAATCTGGTGGCAAATTGGTATCGAGACAACAGCCGGCGGAAAGAATTCCCGTTAGATGATGATGTATTTAGGCCTCGGCAATATGATCACCCCGAACATGAAATATTAAAATCTGAGGAACAAGAACGGTTGTTACTTGAAATCCGTCGTTTACCTCCAGAAAGGCAGCAGTTATTGATCTTGAAATTTGTCGAACACTTATCAAATGCGGAAATAGGTCGAGTGATGGGACGAACAGAAGGAGCGATAAAAAGTTTATATCACAGGACATTGCTTGTGATGCGAGAAGAGATGGTCAATGAGCCTACGATCAATATCACTGATAATGATGGAAAAAAGGAATATTGATATATGGAACCTAAACAAGGGTACAACGTAATTCCCATTCAATACAATTTTCAAGAACTTGAATCTAATCTGCGAGAAATTCTCCAGCCGGTTGTTCCAACTACGGATTTTGTGGTTGATTTGAAAAAACGCTTATTGAGATATCCGAGATGGAAAATAGCTTTACCTGGTATGCTTAAATCAAGCATGCTAGTGAGCGCGGGTTTATTTAGCGGAGTATTAATACTGGTAACAAGTATACGTGCCATAGTGACTATTTTAGGCACTTTTAAAATCTTACGTCAAATTAATACTCAAGTAAATAAAAAGCAGGTCTCAGCGACACAAACAGGCGTATTGTCTATCTGATACAAAACTTGATAACAAATCAGAGTTTTGCAGGCCGCGTATAAAAAGCGCGGCTTTTTTTGTTTCAATCGCTGCGCTTTCCAGGTGAAATATAATCAATTTTTTTGAATGGTTTTACTTGTGTGCCTATATTGTCTTTGAGGAGATTACCTGAAATGTGCATCAAGGTGTCATCGAAATCGACATCTTTACCCATTGAAGCCAGACAGGGATAATGGTGGTGCAGCAATCCGGCTTTTTCTTCTGCCATTTCAACTGAAATGCCTGCTAAGCCATTTGCAACATGACGTGCACATCCGCATACCGCATCACGTTGGACATGAGCGGACTTGATCACTTTTAGTTGTGGATCTATTTCCAACTTGATTTCAGGCTGACCAAAGTGGTGTGCGAACTCCGCGATATTGTTATTATTGTATTCAATTCTTTTGAAGCGTGAGGTGAGATAATCTTTTTCTGTAAGAGAGCATAAAGGTTTTGGAGTAACGCATGCAACGTTCATTTCTTCAAGCCAACCACGTAGTTGTCGCGCTAGACCTCTAGGCAGCCAGGCTTCGTTATCTATTGACGCTAAAACTGCCTTGGCACCAGTCATTTGAACTACATCGGGAAGTATTTCGGCGATGCCTCGATGTTCACCGAATGATAGGATTAAGTCGGTTTCTGGAAGTGATTTGGGCAGGAAATCTTCAGGATAGTCAATTACGAGAGGAAAGGTATTCGGCGCACGCCAGACTTCAATCACCCAGTTTTTGGGGCAGTGTTTCTTGATGTTTGATACGTGCCTTTCTCCATATTCGCCTGATATTATCGCGAGAATCCGCATTTTGACCTCGGCTTAATATTAATGGTTGGAATGAGCATTTAATGGTTAAACTTCTCCGACATTCTTTTCGGTGATTAAATAGAGCAACATCATGACTTCGGTGATGGCGTAAATGGTGTGAGGCATGTTTGGAGGCAAATACAGCCATGCTTGATCCTTGGAATCTATTTCATCCTCAGCAATTTTCAATTTGGCATTACCGCTAATGAAGTGTAATATCGCTGTTGATGAAGATGTGTGATCAGATAATTCCTGTCCAGCAGCAAAGGTGAAAAGAATGACCTTAACTAGATCGTCTGAATACAAAGTACGGCTTACGATGCTGTCTTTAGGAATGTGGGGAGTTTCTGAAACTAGATTGGGAATCCAATAATATTTTGAATCCATAAATTGCTCCTTCATGTTTGTATAAGTAATTTTTGCAGCCAATGAGCATCAGCGATCAGGTCAGCATCAATAGGTAGTGTATGGTTGGGTGTCACACGAACAAGAAAATGTGCAGCAATGTCCCTTACTTGTGGAGATATGTCAGGCTGTGATAACAGATACCTGAGTCTCTCATAGGCGCTTGGGTTAGAATATTTATCCCCTTGCCGGTTTAAATATTCACCTATTACAAAACCAGCAGCTCTACGGGCACATACACGAGCCATTCCTTCATTACCGGCTGTACGGGCGGCTTGAGCCTGCTGAATTTCATTCTCGAAGAGATGCTGCCATTCAGGCAGGTCGTTCATGGATTTATTTTACCGTAAATATAATAGTACCGTATAATTGATTGACATAAAATGATACCTAATCATTCACAAGATTACACAAGATAATTATGACACGAGATTTGCGCCGCTATGCTAAACAAACGAATATCCGGTTGATCATCGGAGGTATGGGGATATTAGTCATCGTCGGAGATGGTTTGATTCTCTTGTTTTATGGGCGAGATGCGGCAGTGATGGGTCTGCTGTGTCTATTGGCTGGTTTATTGCCACTGTTGGTAATTTGGGCGGTCCTGTTTTTCTTCGAATGGGTGGTTAAAAAATCAAATACCGATTAAAAAAACCTTCCCGGTATTTGAGTCCGGGAAGTGTGTAGCTTTCGTATAGGCAGCAGCTTGCTAGGTGATACAAGCAAGGGTTTCGACTCTCATATCGCGAAGTCTTTCAACGACCAACTGTGCAACTCTTTGCGTCATTACGTATCCAAAACCGCAGTCTTTATCAAATTCTTTTAGCAGCTCCGTGCAGTCAAATTCAATAACCCGGCACTGTGTAATTGCTTTAGCACTTGCGTTGGCATTATAAGGTGGGATTAAAGCAGGAAATCCGAAAATATCACCACTACCTACTGTGCTGAGCGTAATATCTTTCATTTTCATCTCGCCGGTTAGTTGATCAGCTACTGTCTGGTTCACATCTCGGTCAGGCACTTCGATGATGATTGCTGCAGCACCTTCGAGGACGAGATAAATGCTTTTCAATACATCATTCTCTTTGAAGAAAACGTGATCTTTTTCGAATCTGCTCTCATCAGCCAATTTTGCTAATATGACAATTTGTTCATAGGTCAAACCTGCGAAAAACGGATATCGCCGGATTATCTCGGGTGAGATCATATTTATTGCCTCCTAAAAATGATTAATAATCGCCAGAACAGAGTTATTTTCTGGCATCGTTTCAATTTGGATACTTTCCTATTTCGTCCAAGACATATTTCATTGCACGCGGAATCGCTTTGGCAACACCAGAGGTCGGGTTCTCATTGAAATCAATAATGTTCTCTACCTCTATTGCATAAATCACAATCTCATCTGGCAATTTTAAACCAAGTTTTCTTCCCATTTCCAACGCTGTGGTTATCGATGTATCGTGTGATGAAGTGCTGTGTTGAGTCGGACTGATTTCACTAAGATCATCAAGCGACATTTTATGGATTCTGCCTGGTGAACTTCCATTGTTACTAATGATGGCATCTACGAGAATAGCCCGATTGAAGCCGACCATAAGCTCCATTAATCGAATACCTCCAACATTTGCTTCAGTTACTTCAATATCATTTCGTTTCTGAAGAGCAAGAATCTTCGATACTTCATAGGCAACCAGAACGCCCACACCATCATCGGTGAGTATCGGGTTGCCTAATCCGATTACAATCGTTTTCATTAACATAATTTCAGCCTCGCGGAGGCTGGTCTTCTATAATTTGATTTTCCTTCGCAAGGCTGAATAATCCTTTAATCGATATACTGGCTCAATCGTTTGACTTCGTTCCCTTCACTGTCGCGGATCACAATTTCAAGCGGCATTTGACCAGGCAACGAGTGAGTCGCACAAGACATGCATGGATCGTAGTTACGGAAAGCCATTTCCACCATGTTTAACAAGCCTTCCGTGATCTCTGTTCCCGCTGTGATAAGATTCTCAGCAGCTTTCTTGACTGACATGGTAATGGGGGCATAATTATTGGTAGTACCTACAATCAGGTTGACTTTCGTTAATATCCCGTTTTCGTCTGTTTGGTAATGATGTGTCAAGGTACCGCGCGGCGCTTCAACACTGCCGATTCCTTGGTCCGGTTTTTCAGTTACAGGCGACCGGACGTTAGGATCAGTTATCTCAGGATCTTCTGCCAATTCCAACATCCGTTCAGCTGAATAGAGGAGTTCTACCAACCGAGCCCAGTGGGTTGCCAGCCTGTGATGAACTGGCTGGTATCGACCGTTGATGTTCTCGCTGCCTAAAGTCTCGTAGAACTTCTCAAATGCTTCTTGCGCTTTCGGTGTTGCCATGCCATCCGAAGCATTCAGGCGGGATAAAGGTGTTGCGCAGTAAACACCACTATCGACGCCGTCAACGAAACCTTTCCATCCAACATCCTTCAAGTAGGGGTATTTTAGATAGGTCCATGGTTCCACGCGTTCGGCGATGTGCTGTGCATAATCCTTGGCTTCGTATTTTACAAACTCTTTTCCTACAGGACTAGTAACTCGGATCATGCCATCATAAAAATTGACTTTGTTGTTTTCATCAACGGTACCCATATAGTAAGTATTGTGTGTAAAGGCGTCTGATAAGATGAGATCAACGTATTCCTGGTTTCCTAACACAACGTCGGCGAACAGTTGTAGGCTGAAGAGAGCGAATTCCACGTTTTCACGGGCGATTTGCTCGAGTTCTTGGCGTTCTTCTTCAGTGACGGCTTTACTCCAGCCTCCTGGTAAACCTGCTACTGGATGTATGCCGCGACCGCCTAACATTTTGATGGCATGGTGGTTGCGTTTGCGGCAGTTGATCACTTGCATGCCGATTTCAACCCCGACCTTATGGATCACACCGAGGATGTTGCGTTCGGCTGGTGGTGCTTGTGGTCCGACAACAAAATCGGGTCCACCCAAAGCGTAGAAATGCACTGTATGGTCAGTGCAGTAGAAAGCCATATAGAACAGCTCGCGGATTTTCTTGGCTACAGAAGGAGGTTCTACATGGTAGAGAGCATCCAAAGCTTTTGTGGCTGCCATGTGGTGCGCTTCTGGACATACACCACAGATGCGGTTTGTGATACGAGGCATTTCCTCAGCGGGACGACCGACAGAAAATTGTTCGAAGCCGCGCAACTCAGGAATTTGGAGGTATACATTGTCAACGTCGCCCTCATCGGTTAAGAAAATCTCGATTTTTCCATGACCTTCCAGCCGCGTGATGGGATCGATTGTTACTCTTTTCATTTTGCTTCTCCTTTCCCATTGCCGCCATTCAAATTAGCACGGCGGAGTAGAGAGTGAGCCATGCTGAATCGATAAAATGTGCCAGCAGGATCTGGTATCGTGTCCACTACGGCTTGGATTTCACGCTCCAATTCATCTTCTTCCATACTCGGATCACCCACGCCAATTACAGACGCAATTGCGGAAAGCATCTTAGCGCCTTGATCCTCGACGTCATCGAGTGGACCATAACATCCACGACAACTCATACCAACTTGAGGACATAAGGCTCCACAGCCTGCACGGGTAGCTGGACCTACGCAAACCAAGCCTTGCTCTAACAAGCATAACCCTGGTTCTGGAATAATTTCGTAAGGTCGATAGAAACGATTGATGGTTTTCTCATGCTTCTCAAGTGGACATTCTTCGCAAACAGCGACATCCCTTGCGCCGACGATGGCTCCTTTTGGAGGAAGTGGTGCTCCTTCTAGAAGAGCAGCAACAACGATTTCTAAAACCGCCCAGATTTGAGGCGGCTCTGGTGGACACCCTGGAAGATAATAATCCACATCAACAACCTGATCGAGAGATTTCACTGTGTTGTAAAAAACAGGAAGCTCGAGCTCGCCTTCTGGTACTTCATATCTTGGTTGTGGGAGTATACCTTCCGGATTATCAATCGTGGGATTGTCCAGAAATACTGTGTCCAGGGTTGCTTGCTTTGTTGTCAGGTTAGACAACGCAGGAATGCAGCCTTCATACGAACAGGAACCGTATGCAACAAGAACCTTCGATTTCTGTCGCAGCAGGTGAGCCATCTCCTCATTTTCTGAGTTGCGAATAGCACCGTTGAAAAGGCACACATCGATGTAACCATCTGGATAGCCCTTCACATCCTTGGTCTTAAAATCTGCAATGCAAGGGAAAAAGGCTATATCGAATACCTCATCAACAATCAGGATTTTTTCATGAATATTCAGAATTGAAATTTCGCAACCACCGCATGATGATGCCCAATACATTGCTAACTTTGGTTTTGCATTTTCAGTCATATAACACCTCCTCCGCTTCCTGGGCGGGTTCGATAACCGCTGGGTGACCGTGACCATTTCCTCCTCCCAGCACTTTTTCTTGCCAATTTAGAGGTCCCAGAGCTCGGATTTGTTCAGTCATGCGGTTAACCGCTTCGGCTAAAATAATGCCTTCCGATGCGGATGCCCAGATTAATTGAACACGTTCATCTTCGATGCCGAGTTGTGCCAGCATCTTCTTGAGGAGAATAAACCTGCGTAAGGTTTTTATATTCCCTTCTACATAGTGGCATTCACCCGGATGACAGCCTGCGATCATTACGCCATCTGCTCCTTCTCGTAGAGCTTTTAATACAAATTGAGGATCCACTCGCCCACTGCACATGACCCGGATAGGTCGCATGTTTGGCGCGTAATGGATGCGGGCTGTACCTGCCAGATCCGCAGCTCGATAAGAGCACCAGTTGCACAAAAATCCAACGATTACGGGTTCGAATTGTTTATTCATTATTTTCCTCCTACTCGACCGGAACCAAGTCAAGATTTGACCGAACGTCCCATAGAATTCCTTCTATCTGAGCCAAAAGTTGATCATTAGTGAAATGGGCACCTGTAATAATGCCACTTGGGCATGCTGCTACACATGTACCGCATCCCTGGCAAAGTGCCGTGATGACTTCAGAGACATTACTGTCTTCATGGAATACGATAGCATTATAGGGACACATCGTATTGCATATACGGCATCCGGAGCATAGTTCTTGATTTATACTTGCACGTATCGGTTCCATCATTACAGTACCCCGGCTGATAAAACTGGCTACACGAGCCGCAGCAGCAGCGCCTTGTGATACTGTGTCGGGAACATCCTTGGGACCCTGGCAAGCCCCGGCAATGTAGATGCCTTCGGTCATGGTTGCAACCGGATCTAACTTGGGATGGCGTTCGACGAAAAAGCCGTCGAAGTCACAGCCCATCCTGAATAGTTGGGATACTTCTTGAGAGTCGTTGCGAGCTTCCATTGCAGGACTGAGGATGACCATGTCCACAGGGATACGGCGCTGTTTACTGATAAGAGTATCCGCTACCTGGACGATAAGTTTCCCTTCTTCTTCCTCTATTCGGGCTACGTCGCTTACCTCTGCCACCTTACCGCGTATGAAATGTGTGCCTTCTTCTAGGAGACGGTTGTAGAACTCCTCGTACCCCTTGCCGGGTGTACGCATGTCAATATAACAGTTGTACACCTCCGCCTCGGGGAGACGTTCGTGAATTAAATGCGCAAATTTCAAAGAGTACATGCAGCAAACTTTCGAGCAGTACTTATGGTAGTTTTCGTCCCGGGATCCGACGCAATGTATGATGACTACGGATTCGGGCGGTGTTTCCAAGTCTCGTAGAACGATTTTCCCATCTGTAGGTCCAGATGCGTTTACCATGCGTTCGAATTCGAGGCTGGTGAACACATTAGCCAACCGGCCATAGCCGTATTGAGGTATTTGACTGACATCGAAAAGGTCAAAACCCGTGGCTAAGATAATGTTGCCCACCACTATTTGAAGAATTTCGTCTTGTTGTTCGAAATCTATTGAGTTGGGGTCAGTTGGACAGAAAATCTGGCAGGCTTTGCATTTACCCCGTTGGAAATAGACACAATTCTCCGTGTCTATGACCGGGTACTTGGGTACCGCCTGCGGGAAAGGACGGTAGATCACTTTGCGTGCCCCAAGCCCGGCTTCAAAGACGTTGTCTACAACCTTATAGGGGCATTTCTCAATGCAGATGCCGCAACCTGTGCAATGCTCCTCATCAACATAACGGGCTTTTTTGCGCACTGTCACGTCGAAATTGCCTAGATATCCTCCTACAGCCTCTACTTCGCTGTAAGTGAGGAGTGTAATATTGGGATGCTGTCCAACATCAACCATTTTCGGTGTGAGTATACAGGCTGAGCAGTCCAATGTAGGGAATGTTTTATCTAATTGGGCCATGTGTCCGCCAATGGATGGCTCCCGCTCTACCAAGTAGACATGGTTCCCAGCTTCGGCTAGTTCTAAAGCAGCGGAAATCCCGGCAATGCCACCTCCCACTACAAGAGTATTTGGATTAATCTCCACAGGTAATGGTTCTAATGGCTGGTTGTGTATGACGCGTTCTATAGCTGCTTTTGTGAGAGCTTTAGCCTTCAAAGTTGCAGCTTCACGATCATCCGTTGTCCATGAATCGTGCTCACGAATATTAGCCATTTCAAACATGAAGGGATTTAATCCACCCCGTACACAAGCCGTGCGGAAGGTTTTTTCGTGCATATGGGGTGAGCAGGAAGCGACAACTATCTTCGTTAAACCCTTTTCCTTAATATCCTCTTCAATGAGTTCCTGACCGAGGCTGGAACACATGAATTTATATTCCCGGGCGACATCTACATGGTCCTGTTCGCCAGCCCAAAGAGCCACCTCTTCTACATCCACTGTCTTAGCGATGTTTGTGCCGCAATGGCAAATGTAGACTCCAACTTTTTCACTCATAAAATTTTCTCCTTTCCGGGTACGGCACCCCCATTGGGTACCATAACTATTTTATGCTTTTATTAGTGTGCCTCAACTAGATTGTGGATTCTGCATAATAAACTGCATTGAATCCGTGGAAACAAAATCTTTCCCTATCCCCAGGCGTCCTGGTTCGACGCCTAAGGCTAATCCCAGTAATTGTGTGAAGTACATTACAGGCATTGAGAAATCTGTACCGAATTCTCGATTTACCTGTTTCTGATAAAGTTCTAAATTTACGTTGCATAGTGGGCATATGGTCGCTATCACATCCGCCTCACGATTGGCGGCATCCTGTAAAAGCTTGTACACCATATCCAAAGCAGCTTCCCGATTCGTGATGATCAAAGAACTGCCGCAGCAATGAGTTTTGGAACCATATTCAACCGGATCCGAACCAATTGCCGATAAGAGGTCTTCGAAGAACTGAGGATTCTCTACGTCCTCGCTATCTTTTTTCGGTCTTAAGAGTTGGCATCCGTAGTAAGGGGCAACACGAAGGTCTTTCAATGGTCGAGAAACATGTTTCTTGATCTCCTCAAATCCCACGTCCTCAACGAAAACCTCGATAAGATGTCTTACATTGATAGGACCACTGATATGTAAGTTGTCCTCTTCAAGGGCAAAGTTTATGTGTTCTGCCAGGCCCGGATCTTGTTGAAGGTAGTCGTTAGTGAAGTACGCATTTTTATAGCATCCACTGCATGGTGCAACGAAGTCGAGGTTCTCCTTTTCGGCTAAGGCTAAGTTCCGAGCTACCAACGTATATGCTAATAGTTCGTCTACGTGGAAGTATGCAGTAGCGCCACAACAGTTCCAATCTTCGATTTCCTTAAGTTCCAATCCCAACTCACGTGCGGCCTCGATGGAAGAGAGGTGGTAGCTCTTCGCGAGGCTCTCAAGAGAGCAACCTGGATAATATGCATATTGTTTCATGAGGGTTCTCCTATCGGGATGATTCTTCTCACCATCCGTTTTAAGTTTTCGAGCCTCTTGATCTTCTTTGGAAGCAAGGGCAACCTTCCTTTCAGCACCAGGGCTGAAGCAGTTTGAGCTTCCTGGATAATGCCGCGAGTACCATACTTAAAGATATAGGAGGGAGCCAGAACGGGTTCAAAGGATCTACCTGTTCTCATGATCATCTTAACGAAGCTTTCGGAGAACTTAGGTCCAATCAAGTCCTTTTTGTATTGATCCTTCCACATGGAATAGCGTTTCAAAGCGTACATTAGATCGGCAATGTCGATTCCGGCAGGACATCTTACGTTACAGTAATAGCAGGAAGCGCATGACCAATAAGTATTGCTATGTAGCACCTCATCCTTTAAATTTGCGCCAATCATGGCTATAAGCTCACGTGGCGAATGATCCATGAACTCAACCGCTGGGCAGGTGCCAGAGCACGTTCCACACTGGATGCAGTCTTTGATCGGATTCCCATGCATCGCATACAACAGGTTGGCAATCTCTTTGCTAAAAGTTAGTTTAGCTGCCATATAGTTATCTCCTATGGTCTGTCATGTTATTGTAACATTTCCTGGTCTCGAGAAGTCAGATGAGCTAAGCCTCAACTATACAAACTGTCATGACAAAGATCGTCACGGCGGACCAGTCAATTTAACCTTGACTCTCAATTAGCTTGATTGCGCCTTTCTCTCTTCGGAAGCTTGTATCAAGGCACTGACCCTTTCCAGAAGGAACTGAGGGTCTACTGGTTTCTCAACCAATTCATCGACAGAAACAAAGCCAGGATGTACAGGCTCACCAGGAAAGAGAAATGCTAT
>JAUWPO010000120.1 GCA_030611505.1 Chloroflexota bacterium | reverse complement strand
CCCCTCAGTTCGGGCGAACAGATTAATCGCATCCTTCTCGACCCCTCCCAAAACCCCATAACCCTCTCCGAGGTAACTATCGTTTACAAGTACTTCGTCTTCCTTTATCTCTACGTTTTCACCTAATAATTCACCAGCAGCGTTTGCAAGGGTAACGATGCGATCTCTAAGTACACCAGCGTCCTCATCCACACTTATTCCCAATATGCTTCCCTCGAATCCAAATAGACGAGCACCTAAAACCAAACCAGCTTGAGTTCCACCAGAAGATGAAGCGAATACAATCCAATCCGGTTGCCTGGAAAGAACACTCTCCATTTTTGTTTGGTCTATTAGTTCCTTAAGTGCGAATGCGTAAGCTGCAGCCCCTAGAGGACTTGATGCTCCATAAGGGATTAAGAACGGTCGCCGTCCGGCAACCAAAGCTTTTTCGAAGGTATCTGCCAAGACTTGATCGCGCCTATTATGGGCTGCCCAAACAATGTCTGCACCTAGAAGGCGATCCAAAAGTAGATTTCCCGAAACAGGTGGAGTGATTGTTTGGTTTCCTCTTGAGGTTAAAACAAGAATACAATCAAAACCTAAACGCGCTGCTGCTGCCGCTGTTTGCCTGCAATGGTTTGACTGCTCAGCACCAGTTGTGATTAACGTACGTGCTCCAGTACCCTGCGCTTCTGCGATGATATATTCCAACTTCCGAGTTTTGTTACCTCCGAATGCCAGCCCGGTCTGGTCGTCGCGTTTGACATAAATGCGGGGTCCACCCAGATGCGATGACAAACGAGGCAAATCTTCAACATGGGTTGGAAGATGAGCAATCCGAAGGCGTGGTAAATCATTCATTCATAACTCCTATTTACAATTACCCGTCAAGGTGAAAATTTGCATAGATTCAGAGATCTACTGACTGACTTGTTCCTTCTCGTCCACGGACACGCATAATTTTCAATATGCGAGGTAAGATCTGGATATACAATCGATAGTAAATTGGTTTTATCGGAAGATCCCAAGCTCCTATATGGTGTACCACTTCTCCACCTAAGCCTTGCTTGAACCGGTAAACTCCCCACATAGAATCGCTCTCGTTGAATTCATCCGGTGCGCCCCATAGATCATAAATTCTGCATCCATTTGCTTTAGCTCTACACATCGCATCCCACTGCAGCAGGTAATTCGGCATTTTATCCCGGTGAATAAGCCTTGACATACCGTACAAATACCACGCTTTATCCGCAAAGCAAAATGGAATCAATGCCCCAATCGGTACTCCATCCACTTCAGCAATTATTGGTTGAGCTATCCCGGAACGCATGAATGTCGACCACACCATCCAGTAGTAATCCTTACCCCGGATGACAAAATCATCCCTTATTGACGTTTCCGCATACATGGCATAAAGAAGCTCCAAATCCTCTTCTTTGGCTTCTCTTACTACAACCCCTTTTCGCCCCGCCAACCGCACGTTGTAACGCGTTTTTTGCTTCATGTTTGCCAATAAAGTTTCTATGTCAGGAGTCAGATCTATGATTACTGTGTTTCGAAATTGAATTTGTTCCTCGGAAAATCTCCATCCCATTTCTATTAATTCGGCGCTAACGTCCTGCCCTAATGGATTGTCTCGTGAACCGGTTTGATCAGCTACGCCTGTACCTAATATGACATCAGGATCAATTTTAACAAATATAACACCCTCATCGAATGCAGTTGTTTTTAAATCGCTCAACACTATTTGGCGGAGTTCGATATCACTCCAATTAAGGATTGGACCTTTTGGGACATACATAACTCGCATTGGTGACTCAATCCCCACTAAATGAATTATCTTCTCTAATACCAATGCTGCCGCGACTACATTTTCATTCTCATCTCGCCACAGCATATAAATGGGTTTCCAACCAAAGCGATTTTTAACCTGACCCCATTCCCATGTTTGTAGAACGTGGGCATTGGGTAGAGAAGCAACTGCGTCATTCCAGTGCTGCGATTGAAGGACAATCTCGTGTCGTATCATTTAACTTTACTATTGCGATCTCCAGTTATTGATAAGGAAATTACAACATTACCTATGTACCTAGCATCCAGACCGCACGTCTTTTTACCCATAATCGAATTATTTTATAGATTCCAGGAATATAAATTCGATCCCAGGGACCGAAGGAACGTATTAATTGACCGCCAAACCCGCGTTTGAAACGGTATACCCCCCACAGCCCGTCAGATCGTTTATTGAAGTACATCTCCAGAGTCTTCTCATCTTCATCAGGTACGCCCCATAAGTCATAGTTGACACAACCACGAGAGCGAGCCCAACGTATAGCCTCCCACTGAAGGAGATAATTAGGCATCCGTTCACGGTGCTTATTTGAAGATGCTCCATAGAAATACCAAGCCCGTTTCCCTATTGCGAATACCATTAGTCCAGCAATTGGTTCTCCCTGAAATTCAGCTAGAAATATTTCGCATTCGCCGGCAGGATTAAAAAGGTCGTACGCAAGCTGATAGTAATCTAAACTGTGTACCCCAAATTCATCGCGTCCTCCCGTTTCGACCACCAGTTGATAAAAAGTGTCCAGATCATCACTAGGATATACATACACTTCCTTCTTGCTAGCCAAACGAATGTTGTAACGGGTTTTTTGCTTCATACGTCCCAGGATTTGCTCTTCACTGCCGCTGATATCAACCAACACTGTTCTCACGGGTTGGACACTGAACATGCTATTATTAAATCCATCTGGCGGAACCGTCCATTGGAGTTGTTTATCCTCTGCGGTCGAGTTATCTGCAACCCACAAGTCCGGCTCCACTAGTAGAAACACGGATCTCATTTTTTTACAAACCTTATCCACCTCAGCCCATAATTTCCCCCAATCGGACCAATGTGCGGGTTGTGTTTTAGGAATCACAGGACCTTTTGGAAGATAAGCCAGGGTATAACCCAACGGCAGACTACGAAATAGGATTTGTGCACCGGCAGATGCCAATTCATGATTAGAACTACTCCTGGAAATAATGCGGGAGACTTCCCAACCGTAACTCGACTTCAATTCACCCCAGGATCGAGATTGTAATAAGTGAGCTTCGGGATAGTCGTTGAGAAATTTATCCCAAGTTAATTGAGAAACTTCGGACATATATCACAATGATTGATTTTAGAATATTATTATACAATGGAAGTTAAGTCCGGAGGCGGCGTACTACCAACGGCTGAACCGGGGATGCACTCATCAAGAATGTCAACGATTGCCGTGGAATCGCCTTCACGTGCCAGATGCACCAATTGTTCAACAATATGAGTTAATTCAGGGTCTGTAAGCAGATCTTCATCTGCTAGCAGCACAATATCAGGATGTGAGGTTGGTTCATAGTGAGCCCCTTTGTCCCATAATTCTTCGCTCAGTTTTTCACCAGGGCGGATACCTGTGAACATGATTTCGATGTCCGTACCAGGTTCAAGCCCCGAGAGTCGGATGATATCTTCGGCCAAATCCTGGATACGGACCTGTTCACCCATATTTAGAACGAATACCTCGCCGCCCTGTCCCATGGTAGAGGCCTGTAACACCAAGTAAACAGCTTCAGGTATGGTCATGAAGTAGCGCTCCATATCCGGGTGCGTAATAGTGATCGGACCTCCACGAGCAATTTGACGTTCAAATAATGGGACAACGCTCCCCCGGCTGCCTAATACGTTGCCAAATCTTACTACAGAAAATTGACGACCAGACTGGTGGGCAGCGTTTAACACCAATAACTCAGATAAGCGCTTGGTTCCGCCATAAATGCTTGATGGACGGATTGCTTTATCAGAAGAAATCAGCACCAAACGTTCGACATCATAATTCAACGAGACTTCAACAATATTTCGGGTACCGAGAATGTTATTAGTTACCGCCTCTTCAATGTTTGCTTCCATTAAAGGAACATGTTTATGCGCCGCGGTATGGAAAACAACTTGAGGCCGCAGGTTATCGAAGACGATATTAAGTCTGTCAATATCTCGTACATCCGCAATCACAGCATGTATCGGAAGAGATGGATAGTTTTCCTCCATTTCAAGCAGCGATTCGAAGATGCTGTTTTCACCATGACCTAATAGGATTAAAGATGATGGACCCCAACGGGCGACCTGACGACAAAGTTCAATCCCTATAGAACCTCCTGCCCCTGTAATCAGAACCTGCTTTCCGCCAAGACTGGCACCAATCATTCGATCATTGATACTAGCTGGTTCCCGCCGCAGCAAGTCCGCAATTTCGACTTCTCGCAGGCGGCTGACATTTACTTTACCGCCTATCAACTCGTATATACCAGGCATTGTCCGAAACGGAATACCTCTTTTACGGCAAACGTCCGCCACCTGACGTATTACGCGTCCAGGTGCACTTGGTATTGCGATAATCACCTCTTGGATACGTCTGACAACCACCATCCTGGGCAGGTCATTTACCCTCCCTACAACAGGTACTCCATGGATCTGCTTCTTTTGCTTATCAGGATCATCATCCAGGAAACAAACCGGCTGTAATCGTAATTGGGCATTTTTCTGCATTTCCCGTACGACTAATTCACCGGCATCCCCTGCTCCAATGACCAGTACACGACGAACTCCTGTATAAGTGTTTATACCGGGAGGTTGAGTTTCGCCGATAACCCGTAACGAAAAACGGAAACCACCAACTAACACTAACGAAAGCAGCCAATCTATCAGCAAGGTACTGCGAGGATAATATGGCAGTACCTCAAAGGCGCGTAATAAAATAATTACGAGTGAGACGATCACCGATGCTGTAGAAACTGCGACAACAATCAGTTTCAATTCTTTAGTGCTCGCATAAATCCACATGCGGCGATACAAGCCAAAGGAATAATAAACGAGGGGCTTAATGATTAGAGATATCCCTATCAACCATAAAGCTTGTGGTAAATAATAAACGAACAATGGCCCCAGGTCTGTGCGCAGGGCAAAACTGCCCAAAGCCGAGACAACAATAATAAACAGATCGCCAAAAAAAACCATTCTATTCCTAAAGAAAAGACGGGGCTTCATTACTATCTACCTCGAAATCCTAATACCATAGCTGGAGTCCGCAGCAATATAATCATATCCATAATCAGGTTGCGATGTTTAATATAATACAAATCATATTCCAGCTTTGTAATTGTTTCATCAATCGTAGAGGCATAGGTCTGGTGCACCTGCGCCCAACCGGTTATACCTGGTTTGACAAGCAACCGGGCTCGATAAAAAGGGATATGCTCTTGGAAATATTGTATCAATTCAGGACGTTCTGCCCTCGGTCCAACAAGACTCATATCCCCTCGTAAGACGTTATAAAATTGAGGAAGTTCATCAAGGTGAGTTTTTCGTAATAATCGTCCAATCCGTGTAGCACGTTCATCATCTTCCTGGGCCCACCGTGGTTTTCCATCTGCTTCAGCATCCCTGCGCATAGTTCGAAACTTGATTATGCGATATAACTGGCCTCCACGTCCTGAGCGCACCTGCCCATATATCACAGGAAGACCATCATCCAAAAGGATTGCTATTGTGACCAGTGGAAAAACTAAGATTAATCCCAAAACGCCCACCAATCCGCCAAGCATGTCCAGTAATCGCTTCCCTAACATATAGAAACTGCTAACCCGAGTTTCATCTACAAAAGAACGTAAGATCCAATTCGCTTCTAATGTACGAATTGGCACCCTGCCAAGCAGTTCCTCATAAGCTACAGGCATACGTGTGATTTCAACACCGCGTTCTTGTGTATCCAACAATACTTGAAACATGTTCCCATGCATCTCACCAGTAATCGCGACGATTATATCGCTGATATGTTGCTCCTCTACAAGACTGAGTATGTCATCACTCGACCCCATTACCTGATAACCTTCAATTAATTGACCCAGCTTTTGAGGGTCATCATCGACGATCCCGACAAGGAAGAACGGCTTTACATTTAACTCATTAATAATTTGCAAAATTAATTTACCGGATTTTCCACCTCCAACCAGTAAAACTCTGCGCATAAATTGTGATGCAGCAAAAACACGAATATATAATGCCCGCCATAGCAATGTCAATAATGCCACTACAATCAAGAAACTGGCAACTCCACGACGCGGAAGCAACGATATAGGCGGGTCAAAATAATAAAAATAGAGAAGTAGGTACAATACTATACCTACCGCGCCTGCAATGAAAATCCCTCGAATTGTTTTCCCCCAGTCGCCAGCTTTGTTTATGTCATAAAGCTCAATCAAAAGTATTAGCCAGATTATCGGTAAAAAATAGAACCACACCGGTGTTCGTTTTTGTAAAAATTCTAATGAAAAACCTAAGAACCTCTCACTGCTCCCCCAATAGTATAGTGCTATTCCCAAGGCAATTAATGCCATTGTTAAGTCACCAATTAGCAGAATGACTCGTCGATCGCCTATGCGCAACTGCCAAAAGCGTGACCGTTTTACCAAACTAGAATTCTCGCTCATCTCTTACCAGCACCTAAAAATCCCGAACAATTCTAACTCAATAATTAAAACATAATATATCAGTTGTCTTTTAATCATGCTTTTTTAAACATGCCCCGCAAGAAGGCACTCCCCCAACTAAAATGCATCGTAACAATTGCCAAAGGGACTCCCATTAACAGCGCTGGATCTCGGTGTTTTATACTTAACTGAATGCCGACCATAAGAAGAACAAGCGTGTAAATCATTACTTCAGCCAATAATATCCATATAGCGATTGGAAACCATACAGCCAAGATCAATAGCGCTGCCAAGCTGAGAATGAATAATGGAGGCAGCGCTTGTCGCCATTTGATGGTATCAGGATATCTGCGCAGCATTTGAGTTTTCCAATAACCATATCGCCAATACTGGTTGGCAAGCTCTCTATATGTGGAGCGAGCGAAATATATCGAACGTATTGAAGGGTCTAACCAAATTGTCCCTCCGGCTTTGCGCAGCCTGGTATTAAATTCATAGTCTTCATTCGTGAGCAGTGCTTCATCATATGGACCAATCTGGTCGATCAGAGATCGATAAAATGCTCCAAATGGGACCGTATCCACTATTTGAGCATGGTTTGTGTACCGGTAGAGGGCATCGCCCACCCCCAAGACATGTGCAGCAGCTTTAGATATTGAGTTTGCCTGCCATCCATTTCCACCAGGCTGAATTTCCCAGATACCACCCACATTATCTCCCAGACCGCTCTCCAATGCTTTTACTATGCGCGACACATAATCCGGGCGTGGTATTGAGTGGGCATCAAGACGTACGATGATGTCACCTTGAGCCACTTCTATCGCCCGGTTCAGTCCCGTGGGTATCGTACGGTCTAAATTATCAATAGTAAGCACAGATAAATCTGGGTGTGATGCCTGGAAGGAAACAATTTCCTCACGTGTCCGGTCAGTCGAAAGACCATCTGCAATGATTACTCCAATTTCCGACCGCGGATAGTCCTGTGCATACAACGCATCGAGCAGCAGACATATGGTGTTCTGCTCATTGTAACACGGCACGATTATCGAAACAGTTGACATGCGATGAATTTAAATTGGGAGCCTGACGATGAAAATACTTCC
>JAUWPO010000072.1 GCA_030611505.1 Chloroflexota bacterium | reverse complement strand
CGGAGTACTACAACAACCAGCGATATCATGAGTCGCTGGAAAATGTCACTCCCGCCGATGTTTATTTTGGAAGAGAAAAGGAGATCATCAAGAAAAGAAACAAACTCAAAGAACAGAGCCTGGCTTTACGTCGCCAGCAATACCTGCAAATTGTGGGTGTATAATCTAAGCAACGAGGCGAAAAGTCTCCACAAATGAATCTGCCCTTGTGTCCAAAATCCTTTGAACCGGTACATCAAATGTCAAAAACGTCACATCAAATTGAGAGGGGTTTCTGGTTATCCCTTGTGCTTATCTTGATTATGATTCATAGTATATTTACAATATGGTTTGTATATAATGCTCAGCAAGCATCAGATGCGACATCGACACCGTGGCTAATTGGTGCTTTAGTCCTTGTAGCAATCGCCAAATTTATTGCTGCCATTGCGATCTGGAACTGGAAAAAATGGGGGCTTTATATGTTTGCAGTTTCAGTTGTCGTTTCAGTAATATTAGGTTTAATACTGACAGGATGGTGGTTGATTGTTTTTAATGAAGTGTTGCCATTAGCGATTTTGGGTTGGCTCATCCGTGATAAATGGCCAAATTTCGGAATAAATACTTAAGTGTCTTTGGAGGGGTTCCTAGGTCACGATTAAGAGAGAAAACATCTTAATTAAACTACCTCCCTCCCCAAAAATTATCTTATCTAGGAATCCGCTAATGAAAGATTTATTAAATTCTCAATTTCGTTCTAAAGTTCTTCAATCTCAAACTTCAAGCGCTCGAGGTCATTCTGAATTCTCTTAAGTCCGTCACAAGTTTCAATCAAATTTCCGCGCTCTGCACGCACGAAACGAGTATAGGGGGCGATCGCTTCGTTAATGCGCTGCAAACTGCGGGCGATCTCTTTTTCGAGTTGATTTCGCAGTGTATCGGTTAGCTGTTCGCGGAGTGCAGATATCTTCTCATGCAATTCATTTTTTGCCATTTTGCGTCGTGCAGGTATGATAAAAAGCCCTAAAACGGCAATAAAACTTGCCAAAATAATCCCGGTGACATCCGCAGCTACCGTCGTAGCCAATATAGCTACCAAGGTTCCCAGTCCTACCGCACCAAGTTCGAGGGCTGCCGATGCTGCTACAGCAATCTGTGCATTTTCAGCGATTGCTTTTGATTCGCTGGCTTTATCGTATGTTTCTACAACGCGTTGTGCTTCGCGGCCAACTGCATCTATAAGACGATCGCGTTCGTAGTTAAAGCTTCCGATTCCATGGTCGCCAACTATGCGATCTTTGTGGATGAGGCGTCGCTCTGCAAGATGGTCATTCACCGATTGCCACTGGCGTAGATCAGAATCGACCAGCCAGTCGATCAGCTCATTGACTTTCTGGTCAATAAGCTGAGGAGTATCCCCAACGACCTGGCTTTCGAACTCTCGCTGAATGCGGTCCTTGTTAAGTAAATCAAATACCCGGGCAAGGCGAAACGTCTCATCAAAATATCTATCCCCACGCTGCTCCATCTCAAAGAGAACATTCTCAATATCTGCCATCCGAAAATTGAAATCGCGTTTCATATCCTCTTGATAGAGGTCCAATTGCGAATCCACATCAGATATCATATCAAAATCATCTTTGAGCAACTCCAATCTTGAAGTGATAACTTCAAGGTATTTTTGCACCAGATGAGCTCCAACTCCTAATGGATTTAATAATTTTAGTCTCAGACGTCCGCTTTCATCTAGGGTGTCGTGGATAAAGTTTTCTAGAGCTTCAAAGCGGCTGGTTGCCCAGAATTCTGGTTTCCCTTGCTTGGAGAGTAAGGCATTCCTCGAGCTAAGCGGAAATATATCTGGAGAAATTCCCATCAGTCTATTAGCATTATCGCGTATAAAATTATTTACTTTTTCCAGTTCTTTATCATCTTGAAGTATGTCAATTTTATTGACCACTACCACGACTTTCTTCCCCCAATCACGAATTCGCTCCAGAAATTGCCGTTCACTTTCTGTAAATGGTCTATCAGCAGAGGTAATGAAAAGTACAATGTCTGATTGGGGTACAAACAGAGTAGTGATCTCTTCGTGAGAGCGTATGATCGCATTAGTGCCTGGTGTATCGACAATGCTGATCTCAGAAAGCCATTCGACAGGCAATGTGATTATATGCTCATTTTCAGAGACCACAATCCGTTCTGTGGTTTCTCCGTAATGGAGAATGTTGATCCGGGTTGTGGTGGGGGTCACCCCTTCTTCCAAATAACTGTCACCCAAAAGTGCGTTGATGAAGGCTGACTTTCCGGAGTTGAATTCACCAACAACGACCAGCAGAAATAATTCATCGAGCTGTTTAATCGTATCGCCCAAAATTTTTATGTCTTCATTTGAAGCGTTAAATTCTGTAAGAACAGCACGCAGGTCGTTCAGTTTATTTCGTTCGTTTACGAGAAGTTTGTCTTGGGTTTCATTGAGAATTTTCATTGCATTTCATCCTAAACGAGAATTATAGCATTCTATAGTTTTTATTGAAACACCCAGGAATTTTGGGTTATACTCAAAAAATCAAATTTCCTAATCTTGATGAGAGAGATTTAGATATGAACCAAATTACTGACCAGAATTATCTAAAAGAACAGCAGTATAAAGACGCAAGCAAATTGGAAGCTAGGATTTCCCTTCACCGTCGTTATGGAACCAATCCCTATGGATGGTGGCGATGGGTGTTTGACCAATTGAATCTAGAACCAGGCATGCGAGTATTAGAAGTAGGTTGTGGAACTGCTGGTTTATGGCGAGAAAACTCGTTGCACTTGCCAGAAGGTTTAATAGTCATCTTGGGCGACCTATCAGTTGGTATGGTTCGAGAGGCGTCCAAAGTGATGAGTGAGGGTGTTGATTTTTTCCCCATAAACCTTGATGTGCAGGCTATTCCTACATGCAGCAATTATTTCGATCTTGTGATTGCCAACCATATGCTCTATCATGTTCCGGACATTCAGCGTGGATTGAATGATATTGTACGGGTCCTGAAACCGGGCGGGATGTTATGCGCGGCAACAAATGGCTTTCACCACATGCATGAGTTGAGAGAACTGGTTCAAAAAATTGAACCGACTTCTATATACAGAAATGAGCAAACCAGAAGATTTGCGCTTGAAAATGCTGATAATGTTCTAAGAGATCAATTTAAAGATATTGAAATCCATCATTATGATGAAAATTTAGTTGTGACCGAAATTGGACCTTTAGAAGTGTATATCCTCTCTATGTGGGATGCGTTATGGAGAAGTGGTAGCAAGGAATTGAAAGCAATGAAAGGAATTTTAGAAGATCATTTTCAATCACACGGGCAATTCTTTATTACAAAATCGCAGGGTTTAGTAATGGGGAAAGCAATAAATTAAATTGCATTTAGAAGGTTGTTTTGCGATTGGGGAGGAAAACGCAAATAAGTTTCCTTATCTGTATCGTTGATACGACAAACTAAGCGTAAGACCTGTTTGATGATAAAAATTTCTATATGAGCATCTGATCCCATATTTGATTGTCTAAATAATCGAATTTACTTTTTTCGGCTTAAGAAAGGTCGCTGGCGCGCTGGACGATCTTATCTCCAAAACGATCGCGCAGGTTATCTATTGCATTTTGCAGTTTGTTATCCTTCGCATTTTCGTGCCCGGACAATTCATCCCACAAAGTAAGTTGGCGAATAGGGGGAACAAAACCACTTACTCCTACACCAATCAAGCGTACCGCTTTTCCTTCACACCAGGATTGCTCAAAAAGATTTTCAGCCGCATGGATGATCGACAAATCCTGGTCGGTGGGATTATCCAAAGTCAATTGTCTGGTAATCGTACTGAAATCTGACCAACGAAGCTTTATCTTGATGGTCCTGCCGCATTTGTTCGCTCGGCGTAGTCGCTTACCAACATTTTCGGACAATTTACGTAATGTGCGTAGAATTGACTGCTTATCAAGTAAATCAGATGTGAATGTGGTTTCGTTACTGATGGATTTTACTTCATGCGTTGTTATAATCGGACGTTCATCGATACCTTTTGAGCGTACGCTTAGATCATGCCCATGTTTACCAAGAATCCGCACGAGATCAGCCTCTGGATAGTTTGCCATTGTACCAATGGTAGTAATACCTAATTCTGCCAGGCGCTCTGCTGTTTTGGGACCGACGCCCCATAACGCTTCAACGGGCATAGGCGAGAGGAAAGATGCCTCTTGACCGGGAGGAATCACTGTTATTGCATTGGGAGGACCAGCGTATTTCGAGGATGCTTTCCCAAAGTTGTTGGCAATTTTGGCAATCAACTTATTGGTAGCTACTCCTAATGAGCATGGCAAACCAATCCGCTCTCGAATTATCGTTTGCAATTGACTGGCGACGTATTTGCCCGTTTCCGGTAAATCAGTACAATCCAAGAATGCTTCATCGATTGAGATTTGCTCGACAAGGGGTGTCAGATCATGCACGTTATCCATTACTTTTTTTGATATCTTTGAATAATCACGATAACGAGATGAAATGATGATCAGATCTGGGCAGAGCTTCACGGCGCGCGCCATCGGCATAGCTGAATGGATACCGTATCGGCGCGCTACGTATGAGCATGAAGCCACAACTCCGCGAGTTTCTGGACGCCCGCCGACAGCGAATGGCTTACCTTGTAGTTTTGGGTCTTTCAGCTCTTCAACCGCGCAGAAGAATGCGTCTAGATCGAGGTGGAGTATTTTACGATGCATCAGATTGTTTTTTCGTTGATTACACGAATCGTGACAGCTCCTCCATTTCGGTCTTGAATTTCTATCCTAATCGGTAAGAAAGCTTGGATAATTTCAGCGTTCGTCTCAAGATGTGGGGTCAATCGGTTTGTACTGATTTCCGATAGACCTTCAGCCAGACATGCTGGCAAGAGCAGTTGGTCAGCCAGATATGTATCAACTGCGCCATTGGTTTCAAGAAATTCAAAGAGATATTCCACCGCTTCATCAGCAACACGTTCAGCAGGCTTGCCGAGTTTACCCAAAGCGAAATAACAGCATTGACTGAATTCAAAATGTGCCAAGAGGAGAAGCAGGGTGCCCTTATTGCGGGATGGCATTTTTATAGTTTTTATTCTGATTTTTGAGGAATCGATATTCTCCGGTAGCTCTAGAATTCTATTATAAGCCTGGAGTTTTTGCCTTTTGGCGATGCTCAGGTCCAGGTTAGCAACGCCTGAAATTCCAGTTATTCGTAGAAGTTTCCCACGATTGGTAAGTTGTATGGGTTTGATCGCCTGCACAGGACGAACCATTGCCGTGATCCTGCCTCCACCGCGTGGATAAAACCCCGCTTGGTCTAAACTTAAATCGGCATTAAACCCCATGTAATGTAAATAATTCATCCAATGTAGGTCAATGTAATGGAAACATGGGCTCCATGGAACATGAGTACCACCCGAGATAATGATCGATGAAGCTGAATTTGCTAAACTTAATGGGAGAAAAATCGTTTGTAGCACCAACGACGTTGATCCAGCTGTGCCAATGTTGAATTTATAACGACCTGACCGAATCGACGACGGGGAAAACGTCAGGGAGGTTGAATTTAACGCGGCTCCCTCTACCCTGGCTTTGCTAATTGCTGCTGCCGCGTCCACTGCTTTTAGATGTTGTGGTTTTAGACCGGGTTTTGGGCGGTTTGCGCGAATATTTATAATGCGCATATCCTTTCCGGTGATTACGGACAGTGTTAGGGCACTCCGTAAAACTTGGCCTCCACCCTCACCCTGGGAGCCGTCAATCTCGATCATGATTTGATCTTACCTTTGTTTTAACCAAAATCGAGTTCCTGCTTCAATTGCGAGATTTCGGTGTTTGATAAAAAACGCAACTCACCAGGATATAAGGAACCTAATTCAATACTGCCGATAGAAACACGTATCGACCGCAGCATAGGAAATCCGACTGCTGAAGTCATACGCCTGATCTGGTTCTTTTTACCCTCATGCAATGTGATTTTCAACCAGCTTGTAGGATGATAATCGCGATCTGATTTAGTGGGCTGGCAATAGCGCGGATGTGTAAGGCGCTGGATCATTGGTCCATCATTTGAAAGAATCAATAAACATTCGCTTCGATAATCCAAGCGACCAGCAGCGTAGACCCCTTTGATGGGAATGAAGTCTTTTAAAGTCTTACGACCAGAATGGTCGCTTAATTTAGGCAAGACCTCAAAAGGTTTATTAAAAGCAAGATATTTATTCACAACGCGTTATATAAAGATTTTCCCTGCCTCGCTTATCACTGATTGAGATAATGTCCATTGAACGCAAACAGTAAGCCATTTTTTGGGCCAAGCTGTGCGGGATGTGCAAGGATAAAGATAAATTTCTAGTTGTAAAGGGTTGGGGCAGGTTTTCGGGCAGGAACATTTGGTAATCGCTAACAGAAGACAGGATTACTTGATCGGTCACTTCGATCAGGCGCCGATCAATGATGCTCCATCCTTTGCGACGCCAGCTCCCCAGGCCATCGTCCCGGCGGATTTCTTCTTCATGCGTGAGAAGGATCTCAATAGAAAAATTTGGATCAAACACCAATTGAGAAATGTAAACCAATTCGCGAAATAGATGTTCATATCGCCCATGTTTTGGCGATTTGCGACGTCTGATTGATTCATCCCCATTCGCTGGCAGGTAAATTATCCATTTTTCCGCTGCAATAGGGTGAGCAACCCGGACTTTGTAATTCTTTAGAAGGGTGGAGAGTTTAGCTTTGAGTTGGTAAAAACTTCTGGTCTGGATTTCAACGAGAAGGTCTTTGCAAACTGCGTCAATTAGGAAGCCATCAATATAAACTTCTTGTTGATTGACATCTTGAGTAAACCAAGTTTTAATTGAGGCGTGTAGAGAGGATTCCTGCATCTGTCGACATCATTTTTTGATTGGAATGATCAACCAGCGACCGGATGGGATGATTTCGATAGATCCTAATGAATTGTAATAAATCACCTCATCGGCTGAAACTTCATGCTCTACAGCGAGGTCACTAATAGAAGTAGGGTTTTCTAAAAGAACAATTTGAAATTTCGGAACTCCAGAAAAATCAGTTTGACCCGGCATAATCACCAGTATTGTATCTACCCACAGACTTGCTCCCTCTATCAGATCGTTCGTATTTTGTATGACTTCAATAGAGGTCTGGTAAGTCTCGGCGATTTTGCTGTAACTCTCCGCTTGCTTAACAGTGTGCAGCACGAACCTCTCATCGGGTCCAAAGGGTGTCTCCATCACAGGTCCAGGGGTTGGTAGGACCTCTGTTGGGGTAGATGTTGGCTCTGGAATCTGAGATGAGGAAGGTGAAGGAGTTACAGATGGAGAAATGCTCGTTGGTGTATCTGTAACGCTTTCAACTTGAGCGAAGGATACGACCTGAGTATTAGTGGGAATGACTGCTGCATCAGATATCGGAGTTTCGGTTTCGATCTTTTCTTCAGCTATGGTCGAGATAGTCGATTGAGATATGCTACCTGATCGTGTAAAGGGGCTTGGGCTGCGAATAAATAGAAAATAAGATCCCATCAAAAAAACCACTAATCCAATTATAGCTATCAATATTAACCGACCCGAAAGCAAACCGGTGATTCCGATCTGTGAGGTCTCGCCAGCTATTTCCTTTGGCAATGGTCCTTCCCAAGAAGGCGAATATACCTGGCATGATGGGTAGGGTAAACTAAGGCAAAATTCTTCTTGATAAGAGCTTTTTATAGGCTGGCTAGGTTTTACGTGATAACAATGGTTGCCAGGGCTTGGATAAGAAAAGAAAGTGCCCGAATCCTGTTTCATTCCGATATAAGGACAAACTTGGGACAATTTTATTTCTTTTTGTTTTGCAGATTGATTAGCTGGATAATTCATTTGTATTTATAATTTACCATCAGAAGGTTACTTGGATTGTTAGGTTTAGTGAGATTCGTTAAATAGATTAACTAAAATATTCATCCACAATTGTAATCCATAAATACAGATAGAGAAGGGATGGAGTAAGATTTTGTAAATAACCAGCCATAATTGTACATAGATACTTTAACACAAATTATTTCTTCACCATTCTACAAAAATTACATTAAATTCATTCGACTTAATCGACACCCATATTGACAACCAAAACGTTTTAGTGTAATATACGCTGTATAACAGAAACGTTTATGGTGTAGATATAATTAAAAATTATCGAATTAGGAATTAGACAAGAAGCAAACTAAGATCAGCAAAATATGTGCTAATGGCTACTACCATAAAAGATATCGCACAACGGGTGGGAAAGTCAGTAACAACAGTTTCGCGCGCCTTAAACGATTACAACGACATTAGTCCACAAACAAAGGAACGGGTTCGTCAGGCAGCCATTGAAATGGAGTACCGGCCAAGTGTTTTAGCGCAGCGCTTGCAGAAACAGAGAACAGACACTATAGGTTTCGTCTTACCTACATTTGGACCGCGTTTTTCAGACCCATTTTTTAGCGAGTTTCTAGCCGGTATAGGTAATCGGGCAACCCAATTGGGCTTTGATTTGCTAGTTTCCACCAGGACACCGGGAGAAGAGGAACTCTCCGCATATCGGAATTATGTCCAGGAAAGGCGAGTCGATGGCTTCATAATTGTTCGTACTCGAAAGAAGGACGATCGGATCGATTATTTAAAGAGTGCAAATTATCCTTTTGTAGCCTTTGGTCGTGTCAAAGAAAATTTCGATTACCCATTTGTAGACGAAGACAGTGAGTTCGGAATGGGACTTGTGGTCGAATATCTTATCCGTCTTGGGCATCGTAAATTTGGTGTGATCGCGCCGCCAATGAATTTGATGTTCTCCTCGTACCGGCTCAAGGGGATAAGAATGAAGATAGAAGAAGCCGGTTTAGCGCTGGACGAAAATCTTGTAGTAACGAGTGATCTTACTCAACGAGGAGGATATATCCAGGCTCAAATCCTTTTGGGGGTTCCAGACCCACCGACTGCAATCGTGGCATGCAATGACTTGATGGCTTTTGGAGCTATGAGTGCGGCTCAAGAAAAGGGGATGATTGTTGGCAAAGATGTATCCATAACCGGTTTTGATGATATCCCGATGGCGGAACATTCTCATCCCCCGCTAACAACCTTGCACCAACCGATATACAAAATTGGGGGCATGCTGAGTGAAATGCTCGTCAAATTGGTACTAAATGAAGACCTGAAGAAAAGGCAGGTCATTTTACACCCCTCATTAATAATTCGCCAATCATGCGGACCACCACCTCAAAATTGAGAGACAAATGTATATAAAAGGAGGTGTAAGACAGATCAAATTCTTTTAATGATGTGATGACAAAATAAGTTAGATGAACCGATCAATCAAGTTCAACACATAAAAATCTGGAGGAAAAAAGAATGAAACGTTCAATTGTTCTATTTACTATGTTCCTGATGCTGGCGTTGTTTACATCACAATGTGCACCGGCTGCGACACCGACACCGGAGACGATCATTAAAACCGTGGAGGTGGAGAAGGAAGTTGTGGTCACGCAAGAAGTTGAAAAGATTGTGACCGAAATTGTCGAGGTTGAAGTTCCAGCTGAACCAACTGATAAAACCGTGATTGATTTCTGGACAACCGACAATGAGGAAGACCGCGTGATAGTTTATGAGGAAATTGCAGCCAGATATATGGCTGAGAATCCAGACATAGAGGTCCGCATCGTTCCGATCGAGGAAGCCGGTGTTTCGCAGCGTATCGCTACTGCGCTTGCAGCCAATCGTTTGCCCGACATTGTACGGATGGGTATCGAGCGGGTAGCAACTTTCGCAGCCGATGAAATACTGGATGAGGATGCCGCCTCAGCAGTGATAGACAACATGGGCGAGGAAGATTTCCGTTCAGGTCCGCTGGCTATGGTTACCGATCCGGCTACTGGAAAATATGCCGCGGTGCCTTATGATGGTTGGATCCAGGCTATCTGGTACCGTTCAGATGTGTTTGAGGAAGCTGGACTCGAAGCTCCTACTACATGGGAGGCGATTCAAGCGGCATGTGAGACACTTCCTGGAACAGGAAACCTGCTCTATGCTGTTGGTCTCGGTACCGATCCGGGTCAAAATTACGGTCAGCAGGTATTTGAACAGGTAGCAATGTCTAATAATGCCTTCCCATTCGATGAGGCAGGCAATGTCACTATGAACACACCCGAGATGATCGAAGCGCTGCAGTTCTATACAGATTTACAAAAATGCGCGATCCCCGGTCCTCAGTATTGGCGTGGTTCACGTGAAGCTTATGAACTCGATCAATCGGGAATGTTGTTCTACAGCACCTATATCATGGATGACCTGGTTGAAGGATCTGGTATGGAGAGCGGCGACAATGTTCAGATTGCTGTCGACGACCTAGCTCTCAATACCGGGTTTGCATCGGAGATGGCTTCACCAAATGGATCAGCCTCATATGGTCAGTTAGTGACCCTCGGTATCATGCAAGGCGCAGATCCTGAAGCGCAGAAGGTAGTCGAGTTTTTCCTGACCGATCAAAATTATCAGGATGTACTGGCGTTGGCGCCGTTTGGTAAGGTGCCAGTTCTGAAGAGTGCAGTGGATGGGTGGATGGGTCTCAGCCCATTCTTCGAGAATTACTCGGATGAAACCCTGGGTCAAATCGCCAATGGCTTCGATACCATGCAGCGCTGGCTGTTCCGCCCTGATTACGATGCGACTCAGCGGGCGGTAATTGGTGATATTGAAGGGAGACTGCTTATTCCACAAGTGATCAGCAACATAGCCCTGGAAGGGATTATGACTCCAGAAACCGGTGCCCAGTGGCTTCAAGAGCAGGTTGAAGCTCTGGTGGCTGAGCGTCAGCAGTAGTAAAACTCCGAAATAGATTGACCGTAGGGACACAGTAAAGCACTGTGTCCCTACAAGCATTTGGAGGCCATATGTCGACTGCAATTCAACATAAAACATTTAAAGAGCGCTGGAACTCGTTGCAGGCGCGAGAATCAAGGTTGGCTTGGGCTTTAATTCTTCCAACAGCTGTGATAGTGTTTGGCTTGGTATTGTTTCCTGCGGCTTTCAGTATATGGATCAGTTTCCACGATGTCGGTTTAAAAAATCTTAATGATGTATTCCATGCGCAATTTGTGGGATGGAAAAATTACAGCGATGTATTTAATGATTTTGCCTTTAAGTTTCAAGGTTTGATTAGCTGGGGAGCTGCGGTTACCAGTATAGTGTATTCATTCATAGCCACGATTGCTACAGTTCTTCTTGGTTTAATTGCAGCAATATTATTAAACCGACCGTTTAGAGGACGGGGGCTTGCTCGTGCAATATTTTTAATCCCGTACGTTGCCCCTATTGTGAG
>JAUWPO010000082.1 GCA_030611505.1 Chloroflexota bacterium | reverse complement strand
CGTTTGAGAGCAATTTAATCCACGCAAAATCGCATCAGGTTCGGCGCCGCTCATCAAGGCTGTTGAAAAAGATATCAAAAAAAAGATTTCTGGGAAAGTGTATGACTAGAAAATGAGGTTATTGGGGTGGATGATTCATTGAAACTCGTGGATAATGGATTACATTAATGAGTAACAGAAAAGATTATAACCTGGGGATTATGTTTAGACGTGAACATGCCCCTGAAAATCTACCCGGTTTTGCTCGTCGAGCCGAAGAAGCCGGCTTTGACGAACTCTGGGTAGTTGAAGACTGTTTTTATGGCAGTGGGATCGCATCGGCTGCAGCCGCCCTGGCCTGTACAGACTCGATCATAGTGGGGGTGGGCATCATGCCGGCCGTTGTTCGTAATCCAGTATTTACGGCGATGGAAATTGCCACGTTGGCTCGACTCTATCCTGGTCGTTTCTTACCAGGACTGGGTCATGGGATGGCTGGTTGGATGCGTCAGATTGGCGCCTTTCCTAAGTCGCAGCTCAAGGCTCTAGAGGAAGTGACTGTTGCTGTCCAAGGGATACTCACCGGTGAGCGGCTAACGTTCAATGGAAACCAAGTTCAGCTTGACCAGGTTGAGCTCGTCCATCCTCCTGATCAAATTCCTCCAATTTCGCTGGGGGTAAGAGGCCCGAAATCATTGGCTCTTTCCGGGCGGGTGGCTGATGGCACAATTTTGGCCGAATATGCGGCTCCAGCATACGTTTCGTGGGCACAGGAACAAATCGCAAGAGGGAAAAGGGAAGCTGGTCATGACCGTGAACACCGTTTGACTGTTTTGGCCTTAACCTGCGCAGACTCAACGACAACCACGGCTCGCCAACAATTACGCCCTTTAATCGCCTCAGCTATAGCTTCCGGTGGAATCGACGCGCAGATTGCCCCGATGGGTATCTTGCCCCAGGTCCATGAATATATGAAAAGTGGGGGTCAGGAGCGCCTTGAAGCGGCGATGCCAGACGCCTGGATTGACCAGTTGGCCATTGCAGGCACACCTGAAGAGTGGGGACCAGCCATTCGTCGTCTCGTCGAGGCAGGTGCGAATACAGTTGTTTTAGTGCCGTTACCCGAAAAGGGTCTGGATGAGTTGGATGTGTTTGCTCGCCATCTTCTGCAATAGAGGAATACATAATAGTCATACTATAGATTGTGAATAGGATTAAAGTGCGTCCAACAAGCGCATACAACCGACCCGTCTGCGGCGGTGGGAATAAGGCGTGACTTGGGCAAATCAGGGCGATAATCAAACTGTGGTGCATTCGCATACATCAGCGGACGACTTATGAAAAACGTTGTGCGGTAATATTTTTTCCATAATAACCGGGTAGAGTGGGCGTCCTTCATTGGAGACCAAAACGATGACCTTTGACTATAAGGTGATAATCTTTGTGCTAGCATCTATTGGATTTGTTTGGGCGTCTCGGTTTTCACTACGCAATTTTCATTCTCACGGTTTCTATCGTTTCTTTGCCTGGGAAGCAATTCTTGTTTTGTTTCTGCTAAACGTTAACTATTGGTTTCTCGACCCGTTTAGTCTCAGTCAAATATTTTCCTGGATTTTTCTACTCATCTCTTTGATACTTATTATTCGTGCAGTCCAACTATTTCGGGGAAAAGGAAAGATAGAAAGTAAAAGAAATGACCCATCATTAGTTGGGATAGAGAAAACAACAGAGTTGGTAACGACTGGAATATATCATTACATCCGACATCCTTTTTATAGCTCATTACTCTTTTTGGGATGGGGAATATTCCTTAAGCACATATCCTGGGTCGGGATTTGTTTAGCATTTATTACAACAATATTGATTATTATTACTGCCAAGAAAGAAGAAGTTGAGAATACTCAATTTTTCGGCGAAGTGTATCAACTGTATATGAAGCAAACCAAGATGTTTGTTCCATTTATCTTTTGAGAAGCTTTGGGTATGTTTGAAGGTAAAATTGCCGCACAACCCCAGTTGGAGTTGACCGGGGCTTTCACCCCGAGGATGAACGACGCGTGTTTCGGCAATTCAATCGGGGCAAAGACGTGCCAGAGTATTCCGCTAGGTGGTTAATAAATAGTAAAAGTAAATTCAAAAGAGTGCAATTAAATGGAAATTGATTGGGATCAGGTCAAGAAAAAGACATTGTGGCATTATGAAAAACTAATCGCGAAATTGCTTGATGTTCTCGAATTTAATTTTGTCAATGAGTACTATGCTCACGATATGATAGAGGCCGGATTATATTCAGAGAAAATCCAACAAGGCTATCTGCAAAATGGGAGAGAAGCTGATTTTGTTAATGAAATCACGGTAAACTTCAAGAATCTGAGTTTACTGGGCATCCGCAACTATCAAGATTTGGTGGGGAGAGTTAGTACAAAGTCAGATTGTGAGAAATTCCTTCAAGAGACGGGATTTAGTTTTGTAGCATTGATACAGGTATTGGACTTTCTTTTCCGGTGGGTATTACCCTTCAAAATTCCAATAAAAGAGCTAGTAGATACAATGCCTTATACCAATGCCACGTATCTGGAACTCTTTAAAGATCGAGGGATTAGGTCGAACCTTGATGTGCTGGAAAACTTTCGGTCTGAAATGGGCAGGAAGATGTTTACCACTGAAACAGGAATAGATGTAACTTATATTCTTCAGCTTGCTCATCGAGCTGATATTTCACGTCTGGCATATGTGCGCGGAAAGACGATTTTGCATCTCTGTGGCGGCGGATACAATACGCTGGATAAGTTGGAAAATGCCGAAAGAAAGATAATGGAAGCCGATATGACAGCGTACTATGAATCAATTGGTAAAAGCTTTGCTGATTTCAAAGCCGTGATTCCTCTTGACTGGATGATTGGAGGAGCCAAAATTTTACCGAAAATAATTGAAGATGAATAAAAACCACCTAACCCCAGTTCGAGCAGATCTCATTAGATTTTAAAATTGATTTATCTGCGCAATCTGTGTAATCTGCGAAAAAATTTTAAGGTGAGGAATGACACAACGAGATCAACGAACCTATGCCATAATTGGTGCTGCAATGGAGGTTCACCGAGAATTGGGTTCTGGCTTTTTAGAGGCCGTGTATCACGAGGCGTTGGCAATTGAAATGACCAGCCGAAACATTCAATTTGTCCATGAAGTTGAATTACCGGTCATATACAAAGGTCAGCAACTTGCCACTTCATATAGGGCTGATTTTATTTGCTTTGATAACGTTATTGTTGAGATAAAGGCATTAGGCGAACTAAAAACTCTTCAAGAAGCGCAAATTCTGAATTATCTCAAGGCAACTGGTTTAGGAGTTGGGCTCTTAATCAATTTCGGTGCGGAATCGCTTCAATATAAACGCTTTGTTAATACCAAATGGAAGTAAACAATCTGTAGATTTAATATCCGCAGATTACACAGATTACACAGATAATTTTTTAATCTGTGGATATAATTATTGGACAAAAAATTTAAAAATAAAACGGAGGCACGAGTTATGTCGAAACAGAATAAAGAATACTACGGAAAGACGATGCAGCTGATAGAACAGCTAGGGCAAGCAATCCCAAAAACGATGGGTACTTACAACCGCCTGCACAGAGTAGTTACGGAAGACGGCGCTCTTAGCTTCAAGGTGAAAGAGCTTATGGCTCTGGGTATTGCGATTACGGTCCGCTGTGATGGCTGCATCGCTTATCACGTCCAGCAATCGCTGAGTGCCGAGGCTACCTACGAAGAAATAGTCGAGACGATTGGCGTTGCGATTATGATGGGTGGCGGTCCTTCTATCATGTACGGGTGTGAAGCCCTGGCTGCTCTGGAGCAGATAAATGCATTCGAAGCAAAGGAGTAAACGGTTTCCCCCTTGTATAACCGGCTTAACTTGAATCTCATGTTAATTATGTACTACGGTATCTCGTTAATGGCATTTTCTTGAATTAGAGCGATAAAGACTTACAGAAAGGTGCTAAATGCTCATTATCGAAATTTCATCTGGAGAATTAACTCTGCAAGCGGAATTAAATGAAAGTCCTACCGCGCAGGAGATTTGGAAGAAACTCCCTTTGGAAGGGCGCGCAAATGCCTAAAACTGTTCCTCTTCTTCGCTAAAACAAGCAGCCATCAACTCCAGCAGCGTGACATACCCTTCGACGCGGTAATTCTTATCCACCACCGGTAACCCTGCCAGGTGGTGTTCCTTCAGCAGGTGATAGGTCTTCTCTACAGTATCATCGGGATGAACGAAAACCGGATCAACCATGATATCTGCTGCAACAGGCATCTGCTCTATATCGGCGTGTTGTAAAACCATTTCGTAGCCCTGCGGATCGTTGATGTACTCTTCAGGCATGACCGGCATGAACATCACCTCTGCGAGCTGCTGGCTTTCGATGATGCCCATCAAGCGCCCTTCACTGTTAACCACGCAGGCAAAACAAGCGTCGGGGTTGCCTAAAAATCCCTGCAGGACCGTTTGGAGAGTGTTATCCATCCGTGCGACGATTGGCTTTTGAGCTGGCTGGCGCATAATTTCTGATACCGGCTTGCTGCGCTGGGTCGACCAATCCTTGAGAACTCCCTCACCGTATCTGGCTTCTATATCATCTTGCAGCCAGCCCAGTAAATTTGATTTAGCGCGATCTTCTTCCGGTGGAATCTCACTGTCTTCGGTTTCACTTTCCTGTCCCCATTTATTAAGACCGAGCACCTTCCCGATCGGCAGCGTGAAAAGAATCCCGCTATGTGGGCGGTCAAATCCTTTCACGATCCGATCCGCCTCAGAGATCGCCAATTCGAGCAGTTCCGGGTCATCAATCAAGCTGAACAAGGTGCGTTGTCCGGAGCGGACCTCTTCGAACATCTTCAAGAATCCTCCCAGCCCCTTGCTGCGCACCAATTCGGAGGCTTGAAATCCGCCCATGCTGTTTAATATGGTGACACCTGGGACGCCAATCCGTTTCCATGCCTCCAGCAACTCGGGCATGTGTGTTAGGTCGTGTAAGGTTATCATCAACAGGGTTGTCATTGTCTCCCTTCCGTCATCTCTGGAATTTATTTAAATGGTCTGTATTGTATCAAAGATGCTGGTATTCAAGCGGTATTTCTAACCCCATAGAACGATTCAACCCAAGTACGGTCAACCTCATCAACTGGGTCGCCATATTATCCGATGAGTACGGCATGTCTTTCTGCAGCCACCATACAATAACGCCCAGATATGCTGATCCCAGAAAATGGATTGCCAATTCGGGAGGCACCAGTATTTTATCTTCCAGTGGTTTTAATGCAGTAATCCATTGCAGACCGATCATCTGTACATAATCCCGGATGCGAGATGTGAATTCGGGGACATTCTCTTCTCCTAACATGACCCGAAAAAAATTGGCATGTTCAGCGAGGTGATCGAACACAAAAGCTATTGTCTCATGCCCTATTTGGGTCTCGGAAATATCCCCCTCTGGCGGTAGAGGTACGGCGTCTGCCATCAATTCTTCGAATACGTCTGCGAGCAAATCCACCTTATCGCGATAATGAAGGTAGAAAGTAGCGCGGTTTAACGTGGCACGGTCGGTTATATCCTGCACGGTGATGGCGGAAAACCCTTTCTCAGGAATAAGGGAAATCAACGCCGATCGCAGCAGTTGGCGCGTTCGAAGTACGCGTGGATCAAGCTTCGAATCGGTTTTCAACATTATTACCTCTTTTGTCGCATAAGCAACATGCTAATGATTTGCTAATTATTTTACTACGACTTGTACACGAATCCTATGTTAATATCTGGTTCGTTAGAACTGATAATTCTTATTCCAGCAGTGCAATTGATAATTTTAATTAAGTCAATTTTTATTCGGAAACCTCAAGAGTTGTTTCCGGCTTGGGTGAATGTTGGGTAACTGCATGTCAAAAGTAATGGAACTACGAAGAAAAGAAGGCGAAAGCCATACTGTGCCTTCAAATGGTAAACACAAGGCTCACGATAACGGTCGTATGATCGAACTGCGTGACGTATACAAGTTGTACAAAACCAAGTCGGGGGATTTCCCAGCTTTGAAAGGCATCGACTTAAATATCGAGCAAGGTGAATTCGTTGCCGTTATCGGAAAATCAGGAGCAGGAAAATCAACGCTGGTCAATTTGATAACCGGTATCGATGTTCCATCATCGGGTGAGATTATTGTCGACGGTTTCCCTGTCCATAACCAGAATGAAGACCAAAAAGCCCGTTGGCGGGGGCTCAATCTGGGCGTGGTGTTCCAATTCTTCCAGCTCCTACCATCGCTGAATTTGATCGAGAACATCACCATCCCGATGGATTTTTGCAGTACATACCCTTCCAAAGAGCGCAAAGCGCGTGCCCTGCATCTGCTTGATCAAGTTGGTATCGCTGAGCACGCCTATAAAATACCCTCCAAGATCTCGGGCGGTCAGCAGCAGCGCGTCGCGATTGCCCGCGCCATGGCTAACGACCCCGGAATTATTGTTGCGGATGAACCGACTGGCAACCTCGATTCTCGCACTGCGGGAGAGATTTTTGAACTCTTTTCGTCTTTTGTCGACCAGGGAAAGACATTACTCGTCGTTTCGCACAATAAAGACATCGGCCCGCTTGCAACCCGCGTGATTGAAATTGCGGATGGCGAAATCCTAAACGGAAATCAGAAGAAGATTTCTGCACTCGAAATATAACAGCTATATGGTTTTACAAGCGCGCTGGTCAAAGATATTAAAGGACATCTGGGGTAATAAATCCCGTTCATTGCTTGTGATCTTCTCGATCGCGGTGGGTGTTGCCGCGGTTGGGATGATCAACAATGCGGCCCGGATTATCCAGCGCGACCTTTACAGCGAGTACGGGGCCGGAAATCCAGCCCTGCTGCAGATATACGTCTCTCCATTTGATAAACATCTGGCAAAAGCGGTTGAGGATATGCGTGAGGTCGAGTCCGCACAGGCGATGCGCGTCGTTGGGGCTTCTATTTCTGGCGCGGATGGTCAGTGGGACGATGTAGGTCTGCATGTCGTCCAGGATTACGACGATATACAGATGGACAAATATATACCAGTGAGCGGATCAGCAAAGCCCGCAATCCGCGAAATCCTGCTCGAAGGACAGTCGGCGGATTTATTGGGTTTGCACGTGGGAGATGTAGTCGCAGTAGAGATGCCGGATGAGCGTAGATACAACCTGACCGTTGCCGGAGTCGTTCACGATGTGTACGTGATGCCGTTTGCCCTGTTAGGCGAAGCTACCGGTTACGTCTCGATGGAAACGCTCGACTGGATGGGAGAAGCGCCTTATTTCAACCGTTTGGATATCATCGTCGCAGATGGTAAAAATGATAAAGAGCACATCATCGAAGTTGGAGGTTTAGCCCGCGATCGGATTATTGAACCAGCCGGTTTCTCGGTTGCCAAGATTCAAATCCCGGGTTTTGGGTCTGATCCCGGTGAACACTGGGCTCAAAGTCAGATCAAGGGATTTATCTTGATTCTGCAAATAATGAGCGTCCTGGCGATGTTTTTGAGCGCCGGGTTGGTGATCAACACGGTCTCAGCAATACTCTCCCAACAGATCAAACAAATAGGCATCTTGCGATCCGTTGGTGCCCAGCGCAAGCAGCTAATCGGGATGTATGTCTTCAATGTGCTGGCATTCGGTATATTAGCGGTGATGATCGCGATTCCCGTTGGACTGCTGGGCGCCTGGTGGTTGGTCGATTTTGCCGCCTCATTCTTAAACTTCACCGTTAACCAGATTGATCTGCCGCTTTCTGTTCTGCTGATCCAGCTCGGACTCGGTATTCTAATGCCGGTAGGAGTCGCCCTGGTGCCGATTTTGTCTGGGACGCGTATATCGGTTTATGATGCCATTTACCAGTACGGTCTGGGCGCTGAAAGTGAGAATGGTTTGGTTGAACGCCTATTTGGCAAGATGCGCATTCTCGCCCCGGAAGTTATACTCGCTTTGAGAAACACTTTCCGCAAGAAAGGCAGGCTGGTTTTCACGCTCATAACATTGACACTGGCAGGTGCGATGTTCGTCGCTGTTTTCAGTACCCGTGAATCCTTGAACGTCCAGATCAACCAGGTTGAACGCTACATTGAATTTGACGCTTTACTGCGACTGCCCGGCGGTAGGAGCAAGAACGCAGTCGAACGAGAAGCTTTAAGAATCGAGGGTGTATCCGTTGCAGAAGGGTGGGGCAGCGTTATTGGGGTCATTTTACGCGATGATGATACTGAAAGTGCCGAGTTTGAAATCGTCGGTTTACCATTTGAAACATCCACGATCGACCCGCTGCTGAATGAAGGGGAGTGGCTTCAGGGAGAGGGGCTAAATCAGATTGTCGTGAATGAAGACTTACTTGACGAAGAACCAGACATCAGGGTCGGTGATGAAATCGTGCTGGAGGTTGGCGATAAACAACGTCCTTTTGAAGTGGTTGGTATCGCCTCGAAGCATTTATCTGGACCGCGTATTTACATGGATTATGGCGATTTTGAAAGGTTTTCTGGCAGAAATAACCAGGTAGACGAAATTCGTGTTATCGCAGACCCACATATGATAAGCAGTCCATCCACCCAGGATGAGATTGCGGAACAGCTTGAAGAGAGGTTTACAAACGCCAGGCTTGATCCCGGTTCTGCTTCAACCCGCCACGCATTTTATGGCAACATCACCGATACCTTCGATATTATTTTGATTATCTTGATCGTCATGGCGGTGCTGCTGGCGATCGTTGGTGGTCTCGGGTTAACAGGTACAATGGGTATGAACGTGCTTGAGCGCACCCGCGAGATCGGTGTGCTGCGCGCCGTAGGCGCATCCAACTTTTCGGTGAGGCAGGTTGTGGTTATTGAAGGTGTTGTTGTTGGTTTGCTGAGCTGGATATTAGGAGGGATCCTTTCGGGTCCTTCAAGCTGGGCATTAGCCGGCGCGGTTATCAACACAACTCTGGAGACCGGTTTGAGATTGCGCTATTCATTTTTAGGTCTTTTTATCTGGCTGGTCATTGTCCTCCTGATAGGAGTGGTTTCCAGCCTCGCCCCCGCGCGCAGCGCTACTCGTTTGCGAGTACGCGATGTGTTGGATTACGAATGATTGTTAAGTGATGGATAATTGGGAGAATTAATGAAGCGGCGTATAAACGGGCGCAACGGTGATTCCGGCGCCAAATCAAAATTCACAAATGGATCCCTGATCGAGCTGTGCGGCGTGGGCAAGGCTTACCACACCGGTGCAGGCGATTTTACTGCCTTGAACGGCGTCAACCTGAAAATTGACCCAGGGGAGTTTGTGTCCATTATAGGTAAATCGGGAAGCGGAAAAACCACCTTGATCAACGTGCTGACCGGAATTGATAGTCCTACTGAGGGTGAAATCTATGTGAACGGCACACCTATTCACGACCTCAGTGAGGGGCAGATGGCAAAGTGGCGGGGTAAAAGTATTGGGGTCGTCTTCCAGTTTTTCCAGATCCTGCCCACGTTAACGATTTTGGAAAATGTGATGTTGCCTATGGGGTTCGCGAATCTTTACACCCGTCAGGAACGCCGGGAGCGCGCAATGCATCTCTTGGACCAGGTTGGTATAGCCGAATATGCCCAAGAGTTCCCGAGCAGACTTTCTGGCGGTCTGCAGCAGCGCGCTGCTATCGCCCGCGCGCTTGCCAATGATCCACCGATCATCGCTTCGGATGAACCGACGGGCAATCTCGATTCCCGTTCTGCGGAAATGGTTATGAGACTGTTCGAGGATTTAGTGGACGATGGGAAGACGATTCTGATGGTGACTCACGATGGGGACTTAGCCAGGAGAGCAAATCGCACCATCATGATCGCTGACGGGGAGATCATAAAAAGCGTTTAGCAGTAGGGGCGGGTCTGACCTACAACAGCCTTCTGTACCAGACCAGATTCGGGAGAAATCAAACATCGAATCCAACAAAAACCAGACCCGCCCTTACACACGGTATGGATTACCTGAAATTGTACGGGCGGTCAAATCCTTTTCATCTCGCCGTATCAACCGATTACG
>JAUWPO010000135.1 GCA_030611505.1 Chloroflexota bacterium | reverse complement strand
GGCAATTTTACCGTATTTTTGTCTATGCTATTCTATAATGGTTTGATACACGCGTGAAGATATGAGGTATTATTTTATGGATGGGTCGCTTGACAGCAAATCCTCGAGAATAGGACGGGCTGCCCTGACAGCACGTGCCCGGTGGCTGAGGCGGTTTTTCTCGTCCATACTTAATTCAGCCATAGTGCGATTTAATCCGGATATCATGAATATCGGATCGTAACCAAATCCATGACGGCCGCGCTCTTGGGGTGTGATTTCGCCTTCGCATACACCTTCCGTGAAGCGAGCTTTTCCGGATGGCGCGACGATCGCGACGGTGCACCTGAATCGAGCCAGCCACGGTCTTGGCATTCCCTGTAAGCGTGCTAACAGATAGGCGCGCCGGTCTGCGTCTGTGGCGTCCGATTGGGGAGCAAAGCGTGCCGAACGCAGACCAGGCAATCCATTAAGAGCATCTACTTCCAAACCTGTATCATCGGCGAGAGTCAGTAAACCACTGGCGCGTGCAAAAGCGCGCCCTTTCAAAGCCGCATTTTCAGCGTAGGTCTTCCCAACCTCGTCGACTTCAATATTGATGTGCAATTGTACTGGGGTTAATAATTCAACGTCCATATCACCCAACAGCGCTTTGATCTCTAACAATTTCCCCTGGTTGTTACTTGCAATAAGGAGTTTTGACATAGCTTCATCCAAGAAATACCTTTTTACCACAAATTTTATTTAACAGAAACGATTTATCACTATCTTGCTCATTATTATTAACTGATGTAAAAGTGGCGCACGTCGGCATGTTATAATCGCACCCACTTTTTAGATTCTATTGTAAAATAAACCTGACAACCGACTCCAATTTGGGATGTAATTATTGGGTGGAGTTTACCAGAGGGTGATGAAATTCCTATGAATAACTCGCAAAATATTCTACGATTGAATGTCGGGTTTGTACTTCATCAAACGGTTGGGTACAAACGGGATTTTTTAATTGAATACCCACACGTCCATCTCCCGCCGGATTTAGACTTGTACAACCTGTCAGGAACTGCGTGGGTTACCCGCGTCACGAATGGATTATTACTGCAAGTCGAGCTTGGGGCACAGATTACCGCCGAGTGTGCACGTTGTCTGGAGAGCCTTTCACAACCTCTGGAGATCAACTTTGCGGAAGTGTACACCTTTAAGCAGGATTCGGCGATCGAATCAGGGCAAGTCGTCCCAGAGGATGGTGTGATAGACCTGCAGCCTCTTGTACGGGAAGAAATGCTGCTCACAATTCCGATCAACCCGCTTTGTAGTCCAGATTGTATAGGATTATGCCCGGTCTGTGGTGGAAATCGTAATGTTGAGCCGTGCAGCCACAAAGAGCACCCCGGTGATCCTCGCCTGAGTGTTCTAAAAACCCTCTTGAAAGGTGGATAAGTTGTTTTTTAAACTGTACAAACCGGGACAGTCTTTTCGTTTTTAAGTTGAAATCATCATGGAGGGAGTAAATGTCTGACAATATTCTCGTTGCTGTAGCCTGGCCTTATGCCAACTCGCGTATTCACGTTGGCAACATCACCGGCTCATACTTGCCGGCTGATATTTTTACGCGCTATCATCGCCTCTTAGGGGATCAGGTGATTATGGTCTCCGGCTCAGACGCCCACGGCACACCGGTCACTGTACGGGCTGATGCTGAGGGGTCTACACCCGTGCAGGTTTACGAAAAATTCCACAACGGTTTTATTGAGTTGTTTCAGAAACTTGGTCTGGCGTATGACCTGTTCACGAGCACGCACACAAAAAATCATTTTGAGGTCTCCCAGGCGATTTTTTTAGCTCTACAGAAGAACGGCTATCTTTACACGGAGAAGCAGAAGCAGTGGTATGCGCCAGCTCAAAGAAGATTCTTGCCAGACCGGTATGTTGAAGGGACTTGTTATTTCTGCGGTTATACAGAGGCTCGAGGGGATCAATGTGATAATTGTGGAAATTTGCTCGATGCGACTCAATTGATAGATCCGCGTTCAAAGACCGATGGTTCCACTCCGGAGCTGCGCGAGACCGAACATTTTTACGTTGACCTGGGCGCATTGGAACCATCGATTGTGGACTTCTTGCGCCAGCGTGAAAGTTATTGGCGCTCCAATGTGCTGCGCCAATCCTTGGGTCAAATCATGTCCAAGGGTTTACATGGTCGAGCGATCACCCGCGATCTGGATTGGGGGATTCCTGTGCCGGTCGAGGGTTGGGACGGTAAATGCCTGTATGTGTGGTTTGAAGCGGTAATCGGGTATGTATCAGCCGCAATCGAGTGGGCGAAACTGGGTGGACAGCCTGAAGCCTGGGAAAAATGGTGGACAAATCCTGATGCAAAGGGGTATTACTTCATCGGCAAGGATAATATCCCTTTCCATGCGGTGATCTGGCCGGCACAATTGATCGGAGTTGGAGAATGGTTCGGGAAGATCTATAGCAATGAAGATGGGGTAAAACTTACCTTGCCGTATGATGTGCCTGCCAACGAGTTTATGAACCTGGAAGGGCAAAAAATATCGGGAAGTAGAAACTGGGCCGTATGGGGTCTGGATTTTCTATCTCGATATGATCCGGATCCGCTGCGATACTACTTGACTGTTAATATGCCCGAGAGTAAGGATACTGACTGGGATTGGGATGATTTCGTGCGGCGCAATAACGATGTGTTAGTTGCGACCTGGGGTAATCTTGTTAACCGCGTGCTTTCATTTGCTTATAAACACTGGGATGGCTGTGTGCCGGAACCGGGGGAACTGCGCCCGGATGACAAAGTGATATTGGAATCGGTCGCAGCGGGGTTCGAGAGTGTTGGGGAGCATATAGATGCGGTGCGCCTGCGGCCTGCTTTGAATGAAGCGGTTCGTCTGGCTTCGGAGGTCAACAAATACCTCGATACATCAGCGCCCTGGTTTGAGATCAAAAGTGACAAGGAGCATGCGGCTAAAACCATTTTCACGGCTTTACAGGCAATTGATTGGCTCAAGGTTCAATTGTCTCCGTTCTTACCGTTTACGAGCGAGCGGTTGAATCTCTATTTGGGGTACAAGCAGCCCTTGTTTGGCGAGCAATATGTTGAAACAGTTGAGGATTCGCTGGGCAAACATACCGTTTTGCGTTATAACTCCGCTGATGCGAGTGGTAAGTGGGAGCCGGGTTGCCTTCCAGCCGGGGGATCTATGGAAAAACCGGCGCCCTTATTCCGTAAGCTGGAACCAATTGTGGCGCAGGAAGAGCGAGCTAAGCTGGGGTAGTTCTGTTTTGCATGCCGTACGGTACCTGGTACCAGCACATCTCCTTGGGCACAAAAAGGAGCTCGTACACCCTTTCACTGGGTACCATGACCAGGAAGTGGTTTCCTTTCTCATCCTGCCACTTACGTCCAACAGCGTCTATGGAGTACTGCACCCCTTTTAGTGTGAAGCTTTTTGGGAAGACTTCTCCCTCAATGTCGAATTGAACTGTTACACCAATTGGTATCATTTGATTATTTACTAATTTGTATGTTTGGGATTTGTTTTGGATAGCTTGTCCTGCATATAGTCTGCCAACAATTTCAACGCCTCTTCAGCGGACTGCTCCTTAACCTTCAGCCGGTCCCCTTCCCAGATGTGTTGCCAGGCTTTGTCCAGGCTGGGTGTGCTCAGCCCAATCCATACCAGACCGACCGGTTTTTCGGGTGTGCCGCCGCCGGGACCTGCAATCCCGCTGACTGCCAATCCAATATCAGAAGCCAGAGCATGGCGGACGCCTTTCGCCATTTCCAACACGGTTTCCTTACTCACGGCGCCGAATTTTTCCAGGGTTTCCCAGCGCACTCCTAACAAACGTACCTTGGCTTCGTAAGCATAAGCTGTGACGCTGCCCATATAATAAGTGGATGACCCGGGGACATTTGTGATACGATGCCCTATCAATCCACCGGTGCATGATTCTGCCACGGCTAAGCGCAGACCGTGCTGCCGTAAAAGATCTCCTACAACGATTTCATTTGGTTTATCCATGATTACTCAATTATAACTGGAAAGCTCCTCTGCTGTTTATCTCATGTTAAAATGATCAAATAATGGAAATCTCGGAACATATTCAGGGCATACTTGATAACCTACCCCCCAAGCCGGGCTGCTATCTGATGAAAGATGATACGGGGGATGTGATTTATGTGGGTAAAGCCATCAACCTTCGCAGCCGGGTGCGTTCTTATTTCCACGCTAGCGTCAAGCATGGATCAAAAACCAACCAGATGGTGCGGCGGATATCCGACATCGAGTGGATTATCGTGGATTCCGAGTTAGAAGCTCTGATCCTTGAAAACAACCTGATCAAGAAGCATCGCCCGCAGTTTAATGTACGCTTGAAGGATGATAAAACCTATCCTTATATCAAGGTGCATTGGGCGGATCGGTTTCCCAAGGTGACTGTCACTCGCAGGATGGTGCTGGATGGATCGCGCTACTTCGGTCCATATACAAGCGTGTGGGCTGTTCACCAGACCATGGGAGTACTGCGGCGGATTTTTCCGTATTTAACTTGTGATCGAGAGATAACCGGGGAAGACAAGCGTGCCTGTCTGTATCATGATATTAAGTTGTGCCGCGCGCCTTGCATTGGGGCGATTGAGCATGATCAATATCGCCAGATGATCGATGATTTATGCAGTTTCCTGGATGGGCGTACCGAAAAAATTGTTGCGCGTATGCGTTTGGAGATGGAGAATGCTGCTGAGGGGTTGCGCTTCGAGCGGGCAGCTACCCTGCGGGACCAGATCACGGCAATTGAGACGATCGTGGAGCGTCAAAAAGTTGTATCGAGTGAGTATATCGATTCGGATGTGCTCGCTCTGGCTCGATCGAATGGAGACGCCTGTGTGCAGGTGTTTTTCATCCGCGGCGGCAAGCTGATCGGGCGCGATTACTTTTTACTGGAAGGTGCCTTGGAGACCTCCGATTCCGATGTAATGGCGGAATTTATGAAGCAGTTTTACGATAAGGCGCCCAAGGTGCCCTCCCAGGTCTTATTACCTCACGAAGTAGAAGAAGCCAGGATCATCCGCCAGTGGCTCAGGCAAAAACATGCAGACCAGAAAATTGAAATCCTGGTACCTCGCCGCGGTAAGAAGCGTGATTTGGTGCTGATGGCGGAGGAGAATGCTGTCGAAACGTTGAATTCGCTGCAAGCGCGCTGGCAGGCGGACCGGCACCGGCAAGAGCAGGCGCTTTCAGAGCTGCAAGAGGCGCTGGCGCTGTCAGAACCCCTGAACCGTATCGAATGCTACGATATATCCAATACCCAGGGCACAGCCGCTGTGGGGAGCATGGTGGTTTTTGAGGGTGGTGTGCCTAAAAAGAAACTGTACCGGCGCTTCAACATCCGCAGCGTGGTGGGACCCGATGATTTCGCCAGCATGGAGGAAGTCCTCACCCGGCGGTTCAACCGCTGGTTGGCAGCCAAAGAGATGGAGGTGGAACCAGGTTATAAACCCAACCATGCCTTCGCGCTTCTGCCAGATTTACTGATCGTTGATGGAGGTAAGGGGCAGTTGGGGCGGGCAGTGGAAGTGTTGGAACGCTTTGATCTGTCAGCAATTGTGCCGGCAGTGGGGCTTGCCAAGCAGAACGAAGAGATATTCCTGCCTGGAAAGCCCAGGCCAATCCTGCTGCCGAGCAAATCTCAAGGATTATATTTGCTGCAGCGTGTGCGGGATGAGGCCCATCGCTTCGCGATTAGCTCGCATCGTAAAAGACGAACAAAGGAGGGTTTAGCCTCGCGTTTAGAAGCAATCCCGGGCATCGGACCTGCGAAAAGGAAAGCCCTGCTGAACCACTTTGGATCAATTGAAAAAATAAAAAAAGCGACCATTGCTGAACTCAGCGCTGTGCAGGGGATTACGCTAAACCTTGCCAATGCGATCAAGGATCATTTGGAATAAACCCAGATTTCACCAGAGTTATTTTTCTGGCTGAGGACTTGTGGTCCAAATCATCTCAGTTATAATAGTAAGGGAGGACATTATGGCAAAGAAGAAGAAAAGTTCAAATCGACAGATGCGAAATATGCGCATCCAGCAGATTTTATTTATCTCTATCGGTGTGCTTATCATACTTTCGATGGTGCTGGCGTTAGTTGCTAAATAGTAGGGGCGAGTGGGTAATCGATAGCAGGCAAATTCAGCCTGAGGCTGTGCGTGCTATAATTCAGGTGTAAATCAATTTGTGTGATCTTAAGTACGTTTGTGCGAGCAGATAGAAAATGCGGGTAGATTTTTACGCCACTTTGCGACAGATTGTTGGAACAAAAACGGTTGATTTCCCCCTCCCGGATGGCTCCACAATTGGTCACTTGTTAGAAGAAGTCTTTTTTCGCTATCCAGCTATGCGTTCGGAGTTATTAGACGACGAGGGACAGCTTTACGGGCATGTCCATGTGCTTGTGAACGGGCGTGGTGTCCCCTACTTGGAAAATATCATGAATACAGTCATTCACATCGGTGATACCATCAGTATTTTCCCGGCTGTGGGTGGCGGATAAGTTCAGGCAGGGTGAGGATCTGTGGAAGCAAAGACGCACCCAGTATTAGGGTGCGTCAATTACTCTGTTATGTGTATTGAGTCTTAGATGATCTCCAGCTCCTTCAATTTGGATTCCGGCACGACGCCGTCCTCCCATCCACGCGCTTCGTAGTATTCTTCAAGCATTTCGTCCAGCTCGCAGACGTGTCCTTCAGAACCGGGCATTGTTGATGGCTCTTTGAGGAAGCGCTCCGGAAGGTAATCGCTGCCCTCACGGAAACCATTCAAGTTATTGTAGTAGCGCTCTAGGTTATACACC
>JAUWPO010000167.1 GCA_030611505.1 Chloroflexota bacterium | reverse complement strand
CCCATGCGAAGCAACAAAATCTTCGAACATCCAATATTTGTCGGCGTCAAAATAGCCCTGTCCAAAACCGCGGTATTCGGGAAAATCGAGCATATATGCCGCTGTCCCCGCCCACATTGTGACAACACCCGGGTGCTCTTTTGTGTAAGTGGCAGCGTAATCCCCTTGTCCAAGAGCGTAGTAAAAATTAGCCGACCGCACAAGCCAGGCGACTTCATCAGTCGCCACATAGCGGTCAAGTTCAAACCCGCGTGGCAGCCAGACGATCAATATCAACACCAGCACAAGGATAATTTGACGCCAAGGCAAACGGCTGGCAGTTCGATCTTTGGGGGAATCATGGTTCAATAGGGAAAAATCTTCTGACATAGTTTATTTACCATACCAGCGGTCAACCAGGCGCCGCGGAGTGAAGAAATAAAGTTCGTATAGGACCATCAAGAAAACACCCGCATGGATTACACATACCAGGTCAGATGCCCGGATCGACCTTCCGCCAAGATGAATGTACTGGATTTCCTCCACAAGCTTATTCAGTACCACAAACAAGGAAAACAGGTACGGCAGGTACAGCCCGTAAACGAAACGTCCCACGTAGAAGTTGGCGATGGGGGCAAACCAGGCGAACGAAACCATGTAGCCTCCAAAGTACGCCAGGGCAAAGATGAGCAGGAATATATACCGCCGGCTCAGTTTCAGGCTCAGGCGAATATTATACAAGCAGAAAACAAGCAGGACAAACGAATAAATGGCAGGAAAATTGAAGCGCCCGTACGGTTTACGCAAGACGGCGAACTCGCTCTGGAACCCGCTAATGAAGCGCCCATAGATTTGCTGCGGCGTGTGGTCGCGCAGGTATTTTCCCATTGATGGGATTTGATCGGGCGGCATGTCCGACCAACCCTGGTCATCAACGTGGGACTTTGCCCCTTCAGCCGCCTGCTCCCATGAATCGTACCAGGCGTAAAAAGTGGTGTTGACATTGTAAAAATAACTCCCGAAGAGCCGTTTATTCTCGAGCAGGTAGGGGGAAAGCAGCGTAAGGAAGACCAACACCATCAGGACCACGCTTGAGGCACGATAACGCAGTAAACCCTGGCCGGCATTTGAGCTGGCATTTGAATCATGCTTTATCACCCGGTCCTTATTCCAGAGAAAAAACTGCTGGACGATATACACAATCAGGAACAAAGCCAAAGCGGGCAGAATCGAAGCTTTCGCCAGATATGCCAGCGCTAACGCCAAGCCGGTGGCGGCGGCAAGCCAAAGCGAAGGCTTTACCAGCATCCAACCCATCAAGATGAAGCTAACATAATTCAGAAAATAGAAGAGCAGTTCCGGCTGGACATAGCCAGCCTTATATACAAATAAGCTCACTGCCGCAATGAGAGTCAACAATACAGACTGCCCGGTTGGGATAAATTTCCTGGTGACAAAAAAGACTCCGACCAGCAGGAAGAGCGACAGGTAGATGTTGACCTGCTGGCTGCGCCTGAAAAAATCCAGTTCTGTCATCTCTGATTGATAGAAAACCGCCAGCAAATAGGAGAAAAGTGGGGTTCGATTGCGGTCCCCTTTGTATTGGAAATCCGTCTGGTATGCCGTCTCGGCAATGCGCAGGTAAGATCGCTGGTCGCTGAATTGAGGCTCGTGATTCACATCCAGGCTATGCCGATTCACCTGCCGGTAATACTGTACACCAACTAAAACGAACAGCGCCATGATCAGGAATAGGGTGATCTTATACTTCTGGTCGAGCTGTTTGATCTGGGAGTAAAAACGCCTGATCCCATTCCAGAGATCAGCGTGGTAGACCTTCAAGGCAGTAAAACCCTGCAGGCAGACCAGCGCAATGAATAATATCAGCGGTGATAGGCGCAGGAAATAAGCCGAGTAGCGCGGATAAAGGCTGACCCAGGCGATCAGGAAAAAGACAGCCCCCAGGATGCCTGCCAGGAGCAAAAAAGCAACGCTGCGAGCGAGGGTTTGGTGAGGCGTAGATCCGTCCATGAAAACCCGGACTTCACGCCCCAGGTGTGTCCCCCGGCGCAGATTGATCCACAGCCACAGCGCTATCAATACGGCGAGAACCAATCCAAGCATCATGAGCAGGCGGAAAAGCGATAGACCAAACATCCAGGCGTTATTTGGATCAGACGGGATGATAAACAGGAGAACCAGGCAGAGAATTCCCTCCAGGGCTGTAAGCCAGAAAATTTGCTGGCGGTTATCCATAACCAGCGCTCCATGCTATCGAGGCGTGCATTACGTGGCTTTTGGTTCGCCTGCGTCCAACCCGAGAAGGATATTTGATGCAGGCAAGCAGATTAGCTTGGATATTGGTTAAAGGTGTAGAATACGATTTTGTGGATAAGATAATGTTTTCTTCCGGGTCAGGTTGCCCCAATTATAGCCGATCCTTATCAGCCGTGTTTGCACATAGACACACGAATCGGGGTTTTATGCTCGATACGGTGATTTGGATAAGAGCTGAGGTGAGGTTGTCAGGCGTGCAGTTGATAAGCAATCGCAACCAACGGGGAGTAAGCCTTTAGACTACCATTGAGGGATGAAATGGCTCTTGGTGAAGTTATGTGGTTTTTGGTGAGCGTCTTAAAGAAACCTCCCGCGGGTTTTGAGATCAGTAACGACAAAGTGGGTTTTGCTGAAGTTAATTGATTTATAGCGAACGTTTTAAAGAAACCTCCCGCGGGTTTTGAGATCAGTAACGACGAAGTGGTTTTTGCTGAAGTTAATTGATTTATAGCGAACATCTCACGAAACCCGCGGGAGGTTAACGGAGGTTGGCGCACATAGAACCTCCCGCGGGTTAAAAAAACTGGAGCGGCGAAGTGGGTTTTGCTGAAGTTAATTGGTTTATGGCGAACGTCTCACGAAACCCGCGGGAGGATTTATGCAGGAGGTTGGCGCATATTTAACCTCCCGCGGGTTAATAAAAACTGGGGCGGCGATGTGGGTTTTGCTGAAGTTGTTTGGTTTTTGGTGAGCGTCTTAAAGAAACCTCCCGCGGGTTAAAAATTTCTGAATCGACGAAATATACATAATAGAAATAATGCGTTCTCGAAAAAGGTTATTCGAAACCCGCGGGAGGATTTGCGCGGGAGGTTGGCGGAGGTTGGCTCACATATAACCTCCCGCGGGTTTTGGGATCAGAAATCCCGAAGTGGCTATTGGTGAAGTTATGTGATTTATGGTGAACGTCTCACGAAACCAGCGGGAGGATTTGCGCGTGAGATTGGCGCCCCACCTGAGGGAAGGTGAGGGTGGCGGCGTGGGAGCCGCCGCAGCTAGAGGAAGGGTGGCGTTGGTCCAGACAGAGTGTTCCGGTTCGACCCCAGCGGAGAAAGAGGGGGTGACAATCAAACATAGTACAATTTATGGTGGAATTAAGGAGTGCGAGAAAAAATGCCGCAAGAATTTGATTTCGATCGCGCCTGGCTGGACAAGTTCTCCAACTGTCTGGATGAGGCTGCCGGGGAGAAAGTACGGACACAAGTGATGGCGGGCAGCGAAGGGCTTTCGGAAGACACAAGTCGCGGTGATGTGATCACCTGGACGCGGGGGGCTATGGAGCGGTTGGAATCCCTGCTGGATGATTCCCAATGCAGGGCGGTTATGACCGGCTGCGCCTGCCAGTATCCCAAATCGGACCTGCAGGACGTCCGCGAGGCATACGAATCCAGCGGTGATGTCGACCTGGCGCACCGGATGCTGCAGGAGAAGTTCGAGGAATTCTTAATAAACGTGCTCAACCTTAGCGATGAGCACTTCGAGGCAGTTGTCTCGTGGGGCTGGGGATTGGCGGGGATTAAAGAAGGCGATACGATCACTGCCACCAAGATCCCCAAGAGCGGTTTCCTGGCGCAGTACCTGGACGAAAGTGACCCGCAGAAGAAGAGGGAATACTACTGCCACTGCCCACGCATTCGGGATGCGGTTGGGCATGGCGAAACCTTGCCGCTGATACACTGCTACTGCGGGGCGGGGTTCTATAAGGGCATATGGGAGGACATCCTGCAGGAGCCGGTCGAAGTGGAGGTGTTGGAAAGTGTACTGCAGGGAGGTGAGATCTGCACGATCGCTGTTCATCTTCCGCCGAATGTTTGAATCCGTGAATTTACGTGCTCAATTTAGAACAGTTTAGTGGAGACGCGGCATGGTATTATTGGCGCCATGCAAGAGGCTAACCTCCACCAAGCATGCAATGATCTCACGCTGAGGAACCTGTTTCACTACTGGGGGAAACCAACGCAAACAAGGGTCGTCCTTACATTACTCTTATTAACTATCTCTATATTCTCTGCTGCCTGTTCCAAATTCTACGGGGGGCAAAATCCGGAGGTCAAACCAGCAGGACAATCCTCACAAATAACAGGCACTAAAAACCGAAACCTGCCACCCAAAGCAACAGTCCAGACAACAATACCACCGCCGGAAGCAAGCATCAGCGCTAATCCACTTAGCGCCACAGCGGATGAAACTCACTTTGGTACGCTGTCCGGCAAGGTCTTCTTTGACCTGGATGGCAACGGGCTTCAGGATGAAAATGAGCCGGGCATTGCCGGAGCCAGGGTTTGCATTGATACCGCAGATGGCACCCCCTGCACCCTCTCTACTGACAATGGTGAGTACAAATCCGCTATACTCGAGAATGGCACTTACAAGCTGCATGTTTTCAGTCCAACGAATGACCCAACGACCGCTATGCGCTACATAAGCATTTCAAAGGGGTATGTGGATCTGCCAGCTTACTACATAAACGGCGATAAGGTTCCCAAACAGCATCTTCCCGAAA
>JAUWPO010000110.1 GCA_030611505.1 Chloroflexota bacterium | reverse complement strand
AGTCATGCGCAGGATCTGCTCCGGTTCGACAAGGTATTCCAGGAACTTCCAGGCTAGATCAGGGGTCTCACAGCTTGAAGTGATGCCCCAGTTCCAGGATCCCATGCCAGTGACAGCTTTTCCACCAAAATTGGGCATCGGCAGCAAGACCAGGTCATCACCCAATCCTTCGCTGTGGGGTCCCCACATCCAGTGACCAACATAGGAAAGTGGTACTACCTTGCTTCCGTAGAAATCGTCGTCGCCGGCTGGTGCGGGGATGGCATAACCATCATCAAACAGGCTCTGGTACCATTCCATCGCAGCCACGGCCTCGGGTCCATTGAGTACACCGTCGGCGCTCTGATAGTCGCTACGGTCGATCAAGTCACCGCCAAAGGACTGCACGATCGGTGAGAATCCATAAGGCTGCCACTCACCCGCTCCGTAGTTGAGCTTGAAGTCGATCGCATACTCAGTCTGTTCGAGAGCCATCAGCTTATCCAAGGCGTCCATGAATTCATCCATGTCCCAGGCATCGTCTATGCCTGTGGGGATACGTACTCCTGCCTCTTCCAGATAAGCCTTGTTGCCCCAGATAGCCAGACCTGAGTCGAAGGTGCCCAGACTGTACAGGTTCCCACCGTATGTGCCCTGGTTGATGATTGAGGGCAGGAAATCGGCTCTCAAGTCATCTGAAACATATTCATCCATCGTAGTCAAGTAGCCGGACCAGGCGTAGTTGTACAGGAATGGACCATCAAAGTCCAACAAGCATGGCAAATCATCCGCGAGAGCGGCTGCATTGACCTGATCGTTATACGATCCTTCCGGTAATTGAACAGCGTCAATAAAAATCTCATCCTGCATGGCGTTAAAGTCTTTCACTTGCGCATCTAGGACATCACGCTCTTCACCTTTACCAGAGTGGAACCAGACTTCAACAGTGGTCGGTTCTTCTGCTGCTGGTTCTTCTGGTTCGGCTGGTTCCTCTGCTTCTTCAGGGGGCGGTGCTGCCGTCTCAGTAGCAGCTGGCGCACAAGAAGCTATAAGCATCGAAAACAGAACGAACAAACTCACTATAATTAACATTGATTTTTGGAATTTCATTATTCTCTCCTTATTTGTGATAATGGGGTTTAGGTTGATCAAATTGCACACAGAACTTAGAGTCAGGAATTTTTTGTATTTTTAATCACCTCCTTTTGTATTCAGAAACAGAACAATTTTCAACCGCCTTTAGAGTCAAAATTCTAGATATCCGGACCGGGAAGTTGTCGTTTTACGAATAATCAATTCTGTTGGCAGAACTTCACACAAAGGTTCAGCCAGTTTTTGTTCAAATGATTCAAGTAAAATCTCAACAGCCCGTTGACCAGATTCAAACAATAACTGACGAACAGTTGTTAATCCCAAGTACTCAGCCACTTCAATATCATCGTAACCGATTACAGAAAGATCATCAGGAACCCTCAGACCAAGATCGCGGGCGGCTTCCAGCACACCTATGGCTTGGGTATCGCTAGCAGCGAATATTGCGGTAGGTCGATCTTCGTTGTTCAACATCATTTTTACCAGCCGCTCGGCTTCATAACGACCATGTTCACTCTGTCCATGGTATTCACTTCGAAAAGGAATCCCAGCCCCAGAAAGTGCCTGTCGATAACCTTGAAAACGATAACGACTTGATGTGAAATTAAATGCGTTATCAAGAAAATCGCTGATATACCCAATTCGACGGTGTCCCAGTTCAATTAGGTGTTGGGTTGCTACTCGCCCACCTTCAACATCATCCACAATTACACGGTTCAATCTGGTAAGTGAAGGATGATTTGCGTCCACCAAAACAATCGGGACATCAGCTTTTTCCAGGATTGGGACATCTTCATCACATGGAGAGAGTGACAGAATCAAAACACCATCAACACGTTCGCGACGAGGTACTTCGCGTATCAATTCATCACGCCGGGCTACTGTTTCAACGTTGAAAATTATCAAATCGTATTCACTTTCGGCAAGCGAATTTTCAATACCTCGTAAACGTTCAGTTATTGATGGACGTGTGAAAAAGGGGGTTATAGCAGCGATCGTCATCGTTCTCCCCAAAGAAAGACGACGAGCTGTTGGATTGGGTACATAATTAAGTTCGCTGATTGCTTTATGGACGCGCGAACGTGTGGCTTTACTCACCTGGGGGCTGTCATTAATCACGCGCGAAACAGTTCCCAGACCCACCTCCGCTAACCGGGCAACATCCCTAATGGTTGCAGGCTTATTTGGAACCGCTTCCATATATTTATTATACAAATAAATACATTGCTGTCAAGAGTTAAATGTAAGTTAAATGTAAGATTAATTTGTCTATTACTCTCGATTGAGTGTAATAGTAATAACATCCCCCATTCTACTCCCTGTGTTGGCTATCATCTGTATTTCAAATTTTCAATATGTTCAACCACAAGAATTGGAATGGCTGCAATTTCAAAACCAGATCCCCCTCCTCAAACTTCCCCATTTTTCGACCGGACAACAAATCCACTGGTTCTGAAGCGCACGCCTCAGGCATTCGGAGGCGGATATTTTGGGAATCCGGTGATAGATTATTGATGATAAGTAAGGATCTCTCCGATAACGTTCGCCAATAAGCAGCGATAGCATCATTACCAGCATCCTGCCAACGAAATTCCCCCCATCCAAATACATGGTTTTCTTTGTGCAACCTGATCATATTGCGAATTCGATGCCACAGTGAATTAATGTCTCTTCGTTGGGCAGCAACATTCACTTGATTAAGTCCAAATTCTTGGCTGCTTACCAGGGGTGCATAAAGCTTCTCGGCAATCGCCCTCGAAAATCCAGCGTTTGGACCAGCATCCCACTGCATCGGTGTTCGCAGACCATTACGATCTGCAAGCCATATGTTGTCACCCATGCCGATTTCATCGCCATAGTAAATAACCGGTGAGCCTGGGAGGCTGAAGAGAAGCGAGTAAGCCAGCTCAATTTTTCGTTTATTGTTGCCTAACAGCGGAGCCAAGCGGCGACGAATTCCCAGGTTCTGGCGCATACGTGGTTCGGGTCCATACTCTTGCCACATCCATTCCCGCTCTTCTTCTGTGACCATTTCCAGTGTTAATTCGTCATGATTACGCAGAAATGTGCACCACTGGCTATCTGGTGGAATATCCGGGATCTGTTCGAGAATATCCACCAGAGGTGCTCGCTCTCCTTTTCGTAAAGCCATATATATGCGCGGCATGACTGGAAAATTAAAGCCCATGTGAAACTCATCCCCATCCCCGAAATAAGAACGCACGTCTTGTGGCCATTGGTTTGCCTCGCATAGTAAGACCCGGTCTGAATAATTATCGTCGATAAAACGCCGGATGCGTTTTAAAAATGCGTGCGTTTCAGGAAGGTTCTCGCAATTTGTGCCCTCGCGTTGATACAGATAAGGCACAGCATCAACCCGGAAGCCGTCTATGCCCAATTCGAGCCAAAACTCGATCACGCTCAACATCTCATTCTGGACTGCGGGGTTATCATAATTCAGGTCCGGCTGCGAAGAATAAAATCGATGCCAGAAGTATTGACCAGCGGCTTCATCCCAGGTCCAGTTTGACTTTTCAGTATCCAGAAATATGATACGCGCATCCTGATATTTTTGATCCGTATCGCTCCAGACATAAAAATCACGATAAGGGGAGTTTCGATTCACGCGCGCAGCTTGAAACCACGGATGCTGGTCTGAAGTATGGTTAAGGACCAAATCAGTGATAACCCGCATACCGCGCTTGTGGGCTGCGTCCAATAGAGCCTTGAAATCTTCTAAGGTGCCGTAGTCAGGCAAAATGCTGCAGTAATCAGAGATGTCATAACCATCATCTATCAGGGGTGAAGGATAGATTGGCAAAAGCCACAAACAATCGATTCCAAGCTCTTGCAAATAATCTATCTTTTCAATCAAACCAATGAGATCACCATTTCCATCATTGCTGCTGTCTTTAAAACCCCGCACATAAACTTCATAAAAGACTGCATTCTTATACCAGAGAGAATTACCCATAACTCAAAAAATGGGCGGGGAGAATTAACTCCCCGCCTAGTGAATTTTTTTACAAAATCTTTTAGATTATCCTTTTACAGAACCAGCTGTCAAACCGCGTACGAAATAGCGCTGGAGTGCAAAGAAGACAATCAGAGGAAGGATCATGGTTAAAAAAGCACCGGAGGTCAAAACATGCCAATCTTGACCGCGTTCACCTACCAAAGCAGAGAGACGAGCTGTTACCACGGTCTTCTCTGGATTTGTACCCAGGAACACAAGTGCGACGAGCAGGTCATTCCACACCCATAGGAACTGGAAGATGGCGAAGGATGCAATCACTGGGACAGAAAGAGGCAGAACCAGGCGAATGAATGTCGTCAAGGGCGATGCCCCATCGACATAGGCTGATTCCATTATCTCCGCTGGCAATGTAGACATGTAACCGAATAACAAAAATATCGCCAGCGGTAGACCAAACCCCGTATGCGCAAGCCAGACTCCCAAGAATTCGCCGTTAAGCTTTATCCCAATGAGGTCATTTATGTTTACGTACAGGCTCAGCAAGGGGATCAATGCCATTTGCAAAGGAACGACCATAAGACCAACAACCACGACGAAAAAGAAAGAACGTCCGGGAAATTCCAGCCACGCGAAGGCATACGCGGCAAAGGCTGCAATTGTGATCGGAATCACGACCGCTGGAATCGTGACCAGCAAGCTGTTGAGAAAGGCTTCACCCATACCGTCTGCAAGGATGACCTGTTGGTAGTTTCGGATGGTGTACTGGCTTAACTCAAAGGGATGCTGAAACACAGTCCACCAACCCGATGTTTGAATGGCATCAGGGTGCCGAAATGAGGTGATCAATAAACCAATGGATGGGATCGTCCAGAGCAGAGCGATCACGATGATGGTTATTCGCAGCGGCGCCGCTGAAAATATTTGACGTATCCTGTCGTTTGAGGCACTACGTTCTGATTGAATTTTCACTTGGCTCATCGGATTAACTCCTTGCTTCACGGAAGCTGCGAACGTTATAGATCATGACTGGAATGACGCCTATAAGCAGAATCACTGCCAGTGCGCTGGCGCGTCCAAATTGTCTGAACGTGAACATCTGGTTAAACATACTGTTGGCGATAACCTGGGTCCCAAATTGTCCGCTGGTCATCACGAATACGATGTCAAAGACTTTAAGCACCATAATCAGAATCGTTGTGGTTATGGTCAACAACGTTGCGCGGATGTTAGGTATGATCACTTTGAAGAAGATCTGAATCTCGGATGCTCCATCGATGCGCGCTGCTTCTAATTGTTCGTTTGGTACACCCTTTACCGCCGCCGAGATTACCACCATCGCAAACCCAACCAGTATCCAAACATAAATTACGATCAGGAAAAAATTGTTCCACGGCTGCAGGAGGAGCCACCCCTGCGGGTCACCACCTAGAGCTACCCAAATCGCATTCAGTAAGCCAATTTGGGGTCGACCAGCCGGTCGAAAAGTATATATAAATTTCCAGATCACACTCGCGCCAACGGCTGAAATAGCCATTGGCAAGAAGATTATAGATTTAGCCGCCGACTCCCAGCGGACACGATCCACCATGACGGCAATAACCAAACCAAGCCCAACTACAAAGCTGGTAACGAATACCAGCCACAGCAGGTTATTCCGCAGGACGATCAACATGTTTGGATCGGTAAATATGAATTTGTAGTTTTCCAGACCAATAAAATTTACCGAGCGGGCGTCTTTGAAGCTGCGAATAAAGGTATCAACTGCCGGATAGAGCAGATATACGGTGATTATCACCAGCGCCGGACCGACAAAAACGAATGGTCGCACTCCCTCGCGCATACGCACCGGTAAGAGCGAGACCAGGTTATCGAATGCAATGTAAAGGACCCATATACCACCCACCCCTACCAAAAGGGCAATCACAGCACGTAATGCCTTTGGGGCATCAGCGTTTGTCATGTAGGTCACGCTCCACGCTAAAATCACGAAGGCTAGCAAAGGTATAACCAGCGAGACAATGATGCGCAGTGTCCCACTGGCAAGCATACTCATGAAACTACCAGACTGCTCTGTCTTATTCATGGTTTGTGACATTTGACACTCCTATTCTGAATACTCGTAAAATTGAGCAAGCAGGGCAGAGAAATCTATACTGCCCTGCTTTTAATTCTACATCATTGACCTTTCATTGGTACGAGCTCATGTAAGCTATTCGGCTGGCCAACTATTATCAATATCTTGAAGTACCGTATCAAGGTCTTTCCCACCGACGAAGTCCACGACGCCCGTCCAGAAACTGCCGGTCCCCACCGCGCCGGGCATCAAATCACCACCATCAAAGCGGGTGGAGTCTGCATTGGCCAGAATTTCAGCAAAACCTGCCAGAGCTGCCGAAGGATACCACTCCAGGGGTACATCCTTCTGCGGAGCGACGAAGAGACCTTGCTTTACTTCATATTCCACAGATTCTTTGGTGGTTAAGAACTCCATGACCTTGCGGATAGCTGGGCTATCCTGACCCATGCTCAAGATAGAACCCGAAGTGAGTACCGGTTTTCCGTAGTCCGCTTCGTTGATCGGCGGGAAGTAGAAGTAATCGACATCTTCACCAACCACGGCATCCTCTGGGAAGAAGTTGACGACGAAGCTAGCCTGTTTGTGCAGGAAGCAGCCGGGCGGGTCCTCAAACAAAGGTAATGGTGAATCGCCAAAAGCGATGGTCAGGATACCCGTCGTACCGCCAAAGACGTAATCAGGATTGAGCCAGACCTCGGCCGCGGTCTCCCAGGCGCTCTTGACCTCTGGAGAAGCGAAATCTAGCTCACCGCTAACCCATTGATCATAACTTTCTAGTGAGTTCGTTCGCAGCATGATGTCCTCGATCCAGTCGGTGCCGACCCAACCGGTTGCTGATGCGCTTTCCATGCCGATGCACCAGGGTACGCCGCCATCGGCTACAATCTGGTCGCTGAGCGCCAGCAGTTCATCCCAGGTCTCAGGGACCGTGTAGCCGGCTGCATCAAAGGCAGCCTTGGGATACCATACCAGGCTCTTTACGTCAGCATTGTGCCATATGCCCACCAAAGTGCCATCTACAGTGCCTTGGTCAATCCAGGATTGATCATATTGCTGCAGCAAGTACTCGTTTGACAGGAATGGACTTAGATCGATTAAGTATCCGTCACGGGCTAAGTCAGCCATCAAGCCAGGCTGTGGAAAGTTGATTATGTCTGGCAGGTCACCGGCTTCGGCGCGCGTCGTAGCGAGAACCTCAAAGTCACCAGAGCCCTCAACCACAACCTCGATACCAGTTTCGGCTGTAAAATCGTCGAATTCCGCTTGGAATGCGGCTGCTTGCTCATCTGCAGCCGCGGTAAAGATGGTCACAGTCTCACCTGCTAATGGCATTTCCACTTCCTCAGCGGGGGCGGCTGGCTCTTCCACAACTTCCTCGGGTTCTGGGGTCGCTTGTGCACAAGCAGCCAGGATAAGAGTAAATACAATCATCAAGGTGAATATCACCCAACCATATTTTTTAGTCATCTTCAGCTCCTTTATATTAAGGTTTAAATTGGAATAAACTGGATTCTGTCCTACTAATTACTCAAAGTCACCTCCTTTTTTTCCCTATAAATTAAAAGCTTCACGATATTGACCATATTATAAGACTAAAGTTGATTAGCGCCGCACGATTTTCGTATGACCAATTTAGTACTCAATATCGTATGTTGGCTGGGGCGATGTTCGTTTTGAAGTATTTGAATTAGCATATTGCATCCTTGCTGCGCTAATTCGACCACTGGAAGGTGTACCGTCGTCAATGGTGGGTCCGTGTACTGAGAAAAAGGCAAATCATCAAATCCAACCAAGGCGATGTCGTGCGGGATATTTAATCCATGGTCACGAATAGCTGCCTTCGCGCCCAAAGCCACTGTATCGCTGGCAACAAAAGCAGAA
>JAUWPO010000143.1 GCA_030611505.1 Chloroflexota bacterium | reverse complement strand
CCCGTATACCGTATCACCAGCGACTGGACAGCCCAGGAAGGAGAGGTGCAGGCGAATCTGGTGGGTGCGCCCGGTGATTGGATGGATTTCCAGAAGTGTGTGATCTGGGAATGTTTCCAATGTAAGGTATTCGCTGACCGCTTGGCGCCCTTTTTGTGGGGTGACGACTGCCATTTTCTTGCGGGTTTTTGGATCTCTCCCTATAGGTGCTTCTATCCTACCAGTTGGGGTGGGCGGCGCTCCGTCCACCAAGCCTAAATATACCTTTTGGACTTCACGGCTCCGAAATTGGTTTTGCAGTAAATTGTGCGTAGGGTCGTTTTTTGCCAGCATTATTAGACCGGAGGTGTCCTTGTCCAGGCGATGGACTACTCCCGGTCGCTTTTCCCCACCAATCCCTTCCATCTCGGGGGCGTGACTGAGAGCGGCATGTACCAATGTGCCCGACGGATGTCCGGGTGCTGGGTGAACCACCATCCCAGCGGGCTTGTTCACTACCATTAAATCATCATTTTCAAAAACTATGTCCAGGAGTATGTCTTCAGGAGTGAGCTTACTGGGTTTTGGGGGCGGAATGCGCACCTGCACGACTTCCTGCTCTGCCAACATTTCGCCGGTTTTGTGAGCTGTAATCCCATCAACGGCAACACAGCCATCTTTAATTAAAGATTGTAAACGGGAGCGGGAAAATTCTGGTATGCAGGTGACTAGAAATTTGTCAAGGCGCGATGCCTGTGGTTCGTTAAAAATGAAGGTGACGAGGCGTTCACTCACCCTCGACTTCCTCGGGGAGCTGGCTGTGCATGACTTCTTGGGTGGAGGATGATTCATAATCGGCAGGTGGGCTCTCGGCTGTTTTTTGTTTTTTCTCACGCTGGAATAGGCTGAGGGCTAATATCGCCACACCGATTGAAATGCTAGCGTCGGCAACGTTGAATACTGCGAAGCTGTCAATAGATATAAAATCGGTGACGTATCCCTGGCTGAGGCGCTCAATGAAATTGCCATCTGTTACGTTGCTTTGGGTGAGGCGGGATATAAGATTACCGACCGCACCGCCCAACTGTAAGCCAAGCGCAATCCGTAAAGACCAATCTTGCTTTGGTATCTTGGGAAAATAGTAAATAATTGCTCCAGATACAACGATCGCCAAAACCGCAAATACAATGCCCAAATTTTGAAACATGCCGAATGCAGCCCCAGTATTCCTCCAGTTCACAATGCGGGCGTAAAAAACGATCCAATGTCCTTGAGGCCAGATTTCCCCGAATGCCAGGTTGCTGCGAACTAGAAACTTCGTCCATTGGTCTAAAAGGACCACAGCACCAGCTATTGAAAATAGAAACGCGTAGTCAGATAAATACTTTTTCAAATCATGTCTCCATTAGATGGATTAAATTCCCCCAATTTTACCTCAGAAAATCCGCCCGCCCGGAATTTTATGAATTCGAACTCAAGTAAATCAGGCGGTGTTGCAACTGCATCTGCAAGAAGCAGGCGAACAGATGCTTGGGTCAGTATTAACGGGCGGTTATTCAAACTCGTATTAGATTGCTGAAAATGGATCAGATGGGCACGGCATGCGGAGTGACAGTCGCTGGCGCCAAAGCCTGGGGCAGGAATGTTCGCATAAGGTAATGCGGATAATGTTTGGCTCCATATGCATTCAACTGGTTTTTGGGGCAACGTACTCTTGTCCTGAGCCTGTGAAGAATCCAAGTGTGCAGCACCCGGTGACTTTAATAGGTAGCATAAGGAGTGGGTCTCAGCATTACTTCTGAGGTAATCGATATGCCAGTGGCAGGAAAAATTATCCTTTTGCATATGCCTGCCTAAGCGCGCTCGCAGACCTCCCGGACCGAGAGCGCTTCCCACGTAGATATACTCACCCTGGGGGAAGCATATTTCTCCCAGACGACCAATAGTGAGTAATTGCGGTTGATAAAGCGTAAATTCAAGAGCGTAGGAGCCTGGTTCTGGGGGGATGCGAATCATCAGAAGGCACACCCTTCGGGGAGGGGCGCCGTATTCTCCAATTCGGAAGCAAAATCCGGGCTGAGTTCGATTTCTTGGAAGCCAGTTTGGATCGAGCCTTTAAAAGCGACACCCCCATAACCCGAGGGGTGCATGTGGGCGCGTACCAGCACGACATCTTCAGGGGCGATCGGCACTGGACCGCCGGAGCGCACAAATGGCTGCTCACCAGCATGGCTGTGGAGCAGGATTCTCCGGTAGATCAAATCGCCCTGTTCGTCAATCACCTCCCACCAGTCAGCGTATTGCTCGCAGCCCAGGTCTGGACTGCGAACTCCGACCGAAAAGCGGTATGCACCCGGATCACCGCTCACATCCAATGAGATTATGTCTGCAGAGGGTATTTCTTGGGAAGTGATACTTTGTGTGGTAGGCATGGTCTCTTCCTCCGCTGTGGACTCAATTGCCGCGGCTGCTTCCGTCATGGTAGAGGTGGTCTTTCCCTCTGGCGTGGGATCAAGTGTTGCGGCTGATTCCGGTAATGTGGATGTGGTCTTTTCCTCCAGTGTGGGCACAAGTATTGTGGTTGCTCCCGGTTTGCTCGGAGTACATCCGTAGACGATTAAAATCGCAAAAATGAATAAGAATACGATTTTATTATTTTTATCTATTGGCGATATTCCTCTCATAATAATGAATCTCTCTTTGTGTTTGTACTGGAACAATTCGATTGTCTTGTAGTCTATCATTGTGAGTGGACACGTTGCTAACGAAAGCCCAGGGTGGCCACGACTCCACGGTGGTCGGAGACGCCATCAAATTGGGCGACTCTGACCGTGACAGTCTCCCAATCTCCCGAATGAAAGATGTAATCTATACGCGTTAACCAGGGAGGCAGATACAATGGACCGATTTTTGGCCAGTTGCTTTCTTGGTCAGGATTGCCGGGAAATGTATGCCCTAAACCAAATCCGGACTCGCTCCACGCATCGTGCAGTTCTGAGGTGATGATTTTGTAGGATTCGTTGAGGGGCGCAGCATTGGCATCGCCTGCCATAATCACCGGTCCGGATTGGCGAGCGAGGCCAGCAAGTTTCTTAGCCTGGGTTTCTCGCAGCCGAAATTGGCGCGATATTACGGACGGCGGGGCGGCTCCAAAGGTCGGATACATGTGGAAATTTACCAGCGTCACCGTTCGCCCGTTCCAGTCAAGCGCTAAGATCATTGGTCCGCCAATCCAGTGGTCGGGAAGGGTATCACCCGTTGGGTGGATTGGATATTTGCTGATCACTCCCATGCCTGTGGGGTTGTCAACCGGTTCAAGTGCCTGGTATGGGTATGTTTCAGAAAAATTACTCTGCAGTGTCCGGGCAAGTTCTGTGTTCAACTCCTGAAGAAAGACCAAATCAGGATTTTCTGCCCGGATGTTGGCGAGCACTTGGGCTGTTTTGTCGTGCCAAGCCAGCACATTGTAGGTCAGTATCGTCAGTTCACCCTGGTTGGTTTTTGGGGTCTGGATGCCCTCTAAATGAAGTGGAGAAAACAATCCACCCCATAACCAGATGAAGACCAGTAGAGCAGCGCCGAAGCCGACCAGAAGCTTAATGGAACGATAAAAAAGCGCAGATAGAAGCACAAATGGCAAAGGGAGAAATAAATAAACGGCTATCATGTTGACTAAACCCAGATAGCCGAAGCGGTCCCCTGTTGCCAGATGTAACGCCAGCCAGGTGAACAATAATAATAAATATACCCAACTTACTGCGAAGAACGGAAAACGAGCGGATGTTCCAAATCGTTCTCTCATTTATAAATCCCTTTGGTTAAAGAGTAACACAGCCAGAGTTAATGTGATGACAGTGTAAAGCGCCGCATACACAACCATTAACAGGCTGGGATAGTAAGCAGAGGAAAAAGGCGAGAATCCTAATGCAGCTACGAGCGGGGATTGGAGTTCGTGAGCCGCCCGCTTCCAGAGGGCTTCGCTGGGCATGATCAGGCTCGTGATGATACCGATATTGACCGCTGTATGGCTGGCTGCTTGGTTGGGCAGGAATGAACCGATTTGCTCGATCCAACCGCCCAGAAATGCAATCCCGTAGAGACCAAAGACAAGTACTCCGTTCGCCAGGGTGGACAATGTGGTGCCTCCCAGGATTGAAAAGCTGAGTAAAACCAGGGCATTGAGCCAAATCAATTCCAGGGCGCGCAGCGGATGCGGGGCCGTGTAGCCCGTTCGCAGGAAGACGATCACCATAACGCCGCCCCCCATGAGTAAGAGATACAGGGTCAGCATCCCGGCGAACCCCAACCATTTGCCCATGACGATTTCCCAGCGCCGGATTGGTTTGGAAGCTAAAGTTTGGATCGTCCCTGAGCTGATCTCGCCTGACAATGTATCCACGGAGGTTAAAACGATCATAATGGAAGTCAGGAAGTTCACGACAAACATACCGGCCATCAACAAGAAATTGCGGATTTCGTTTAGCTGCAACAGATTGTTGTTTCCAACCGACTTTTCCGTTTCTACTATAAGGAAGTGGAACCCCAAGCCATAGATGATTAGAAAGAGCAGACCAAGCAGCAAGGCGGCTAATAATATCTTTCGCCGGGCAGCTTCGAGAAACGTAAGGCGGGCAATAGTGAATGTGCTCATAGTATTACTGGATGTGCAACGCACCTTATTAGTTCACAATTCTCCATCAGTGCCGATAATTTGAATAAATAGATCTTCCAAGGAAACTTGTTGGGGACTGAATGAGTATACTTCCACACCCTGTTCAACCAGATATCGGTTGATGGTAGCCAGATTGGCTTCCACTAGCAGGGTTAATGATAGATTTTCACCGTCGACGCGCACCTCCCCGCACCATCGGTGTAACCCGGATATTATTTCTGAATTAAGGTTGTGCGCTCTTACTTCAACACTTAGTTCCCCCACCATCAACTCATTAAGCGTGCTGGTGCGAATAACCTTCCCATGCTTGATGAATGCGACCCGGTCGCATGTGATTTCCACTTCGCTCAGGAAGTGGGAGTTCAGAAATACTGTCGTGCCGTGCTGGCGTAGATCGCGAATGATGTCCCTGACCAACCGGCGACCCACCGGGTCAAGCCCTGAGGTCGGTTCATCCAGTATCACCAGTTCGGGTTTATTTAACAGAGCCTGCGCAAGACCTATTCGCTGCAGCATGCCCTTGGAGAACTCTCGCAGTTTCTTGTTGGTATGAGCTGTCAATCCGACCAGGTCGAGCAGTTCCGGGATGCGCTGGCGAGTTTGGTCGTGGGGCATGTGGTACAGGTCGGCGTGTAGAGCCAGAAACTCGTCTGCCCTCAGCCAATCGTGAAAGCGGAAATGTTCGGGTAGGAAACCCACCCGTGCCCTAATGCCGGGATCATCGAGCGGCGCGCCGAACAGCCGTCCCTCACCGCTTGTCGGGGAAATCAGGTTTAACAGCATCTTGACTGCAGTGGTCTTGCCAGCCCCATTTGGACCGAGAAACCCGAAGACCTCCCCCGGCTCAACTGTCAGTGTAAGGTCTGCGACGGCAACTTTATCGCCAAATTCTTTACACAGATTGCGAGTTTCGATGGGAGGGGCTGTGAATGGCATTGTTGTGTTTAGATTATGTTGGGAGCAGAATGGGGTGCAAGTAAATTAGTAGGATAGATGAATAGAAAGAAAAATGAGCACAAAAATCGGATAGAAAGGCAAAAAAGTACACAGGTAGACTGGGTGGAAAAAAACCGGGCTACCTGTATATTGTTATCCCTGATACTTTATATCTTGTCTACTTCAATGAACTGGCGATTTCGAGAGCCGCGGTTGAATCTCCCGGACCGGATAATGCATGCAGAATGCCGTCCTTAACCCAGATCAATAGATATCCGTCGTCCATTTTGTAACCGTATTGCAGGATCAGCGTTCCGGTCACGCCGTCCACCTGCACCTCCTCGTGCTCAGAGCCGTAGCGTGGGATGGGAATGATGAGGGTGGTCGTCCAGTCCACACTGCGGGCAAAGTCGGCGGCTTCTTCGGGACTCATTCCTGTAACTTGCAGGAAAGCTTCCCCAATTTGGACTATGTCCAAT
>JAUWPO010000068.1 GCA_030611505.1 Chloroflexota bacterium | reverse complement strand
ATACCTTCAAAGAAAAGGGTGTAGTTAAATTGGATTAATTTAACTCGTCCTCAATAGTTACGAATCCTGATTGGCGTATTGCTCTATTGTTTCGCCAATTTTTAGAGCGAACTGCTGGGTACCCAGCGGAGTTATATGAATGGCACTGTTTGTAAATTCTGAGGGGGCTATAAAATCCCACATGTCCAGATAATGCCACTCGTTTTCCCGGCTTTGTCCCAACATCATACGCCTGAAATCATCATACGCCCAGCGGGGGTAGTAATAATTATAGCGTATATCGCTGTTTTCCCCCTGGCTGATAAACATCGGTTCATTTATAAATAGCACAGGTATGTCTCCTGCCATGGAAACCCCTGCAGCCAAAACGTCGAACGCCAGATCACCCTCATTCAGGTGGGGGGGCTGGAAGTCATGAAAACCCTCCTCAGCGGGCAGGTCTTCCATGCGAGCAGTAAAAATGTCCGGAATGTCTTGATCTATACCGGTTGCCGCCCACATCACACCGTATAACTGCAAGCGAATTAGATCTGCCAGTGAGCGACGGGCACCGTAAATTGTTCGCTCTACCAAAGATCGGTCCTTTAAATTTTCATCCAGTGGATCGAGGTTTAAATGATAGGTTTCGATTAAACTCCTGACCGGATCGGGATTGTTTTGCAGAAGGGGAGGAAATAACTGTTTATCATAAGGAAAAGATTCCAATGTTAGAGACCAAATTATTAAATCCGGATCATAACGCAGCGAGTTTGAAAGGATCAGCAAATCCTTCGTGAGAGACATCACCGGGTATCCCAGGTTATAAACACGCACGTGACGACCATCAGGGAGTTTGGTTCCGGCACCATCCAAGTAAGCCGACACAGTGTGTTCGGACGGGAGTAAGAAGCCCCATGTGGCAGAATCCCCGATCAATATTACCCGGTACTCGTCTGCGGGTTTATCTCCAGCGGCAATCTCATGCGAGGCGAACATGGCTTCCAGGTTATACAGGCTCAGGTTATAGGCTTTTTGGGGGTTGTCACTGTACGGTAATCGTTTACGCCCCGGGAAGAGATGGTTATAAGCCGAAACCCGACCGAGAGCAGGTAATGGAAGCCAGATTGCGAAAATCAGGTTAAGCGCCACAAAAATCAAGATCGCTTTTCCAATAATGGACAAGGCAGAGTTTTTACTGCGCGGGTGCTCGCGAGTTTGTTCTTTATTCGTTTCCATTTATTCTTTCAAATACAGCCAATCTCAATGATTCTAATACCCGTTTGGACGGGTGCGGATTAGCGTATTCTAAATTCCAAAAAGAGACTTGAACACAGTAAGCGCCGTATTCGGATCAGGCAGTGCGAACCACACCCAGCCCAGGGAGACGAAATTGAAGGTGAGCAGCCAGCTGCCGAATTTCATTGTCTTCTCGAGCCCCGGGCTTAATTCTCGTCCCGCTATGCGCGGGCGAATCCAGTTTGACCAGCGGTTATTGATAAACAACCCAATCCCATGCCAGGCTCCCCATATTGCGAAGTTCAATGTGATCCCGTGCCACAACCCAATTAACAGCATCGTTGTGAACTGACCGATGAAAATAATCACCCAGGAGGGCAGCTTCAATTGTTTAGAGCGCAAGGATCGCGTAAGCGGGTTGAAATAATAAGCTCGAAACCACTGCGCCAGGGTGATATGCCAGCTGTTCCAGAAAGCGGTCATGCTCAGTTTCAGGTATGGACGGTTAAAATTCTCAGGCAGTTTAAAGCCCAGCAGGTTCCCCAAACCGATGGCGATATCCGTGTAACCTGCGAAATCAAAATAGATCCGCAGCGCGTATGCGTATAAGAGCACCCACATCCAAATTGTAGATTCCACCTGGAGGGCATTTTGCGCATTCAAAGCAAATAATGCCAGGCTGTCTGCCAGAACGAACTTCTTAAAGGCTCCAATCAGGATCCTCTGGCTTCCCACGAACCGGTTTGATGCCCTGCCATTTGACTCGTTTAGATCATCAGCCGCTTCTACTTTTCGCAGATCACCAATAAAGCGCTGCGACCGGTCGATTGGTCCCGCTATATAAGTGGGGAAGAAAATTGCGTAAGTGACGAACTCACTCAATGAATAAGAGGGGAGCTTGCCGGACTGGTAATCTCTCAGAACGTGCAGCAGCCGAAACGCCAGAAAAGAGAATCCCAGCCAGGGCAGGTCGATGGCACTGGCAAGCTCTGCCGATTGACCTGTAGTAGTACGCAAGACGGCGCTGGCGGACCTCGCCAGGGAATCGGTTTTTAAAATTATGAAAAGGCTGAGAATGAAAAGAATAGTAAAAGCAGGCAGGAAGCGGCTTCTGGGCAGAAAGAAGTAAGGTATGGCAGCCGCACCTGCGATCAATCCAACAATAAGAGCGATCCTGGAGAGGTCGGGGGGGCGGCTTGGCGTCAGACAGCACAGAAAATCGATATAGCGGGTGATTCCCAGGAGCAAGACGATGCCAGATACAACCAGGGCTGCGATGAGCGTCTTACGTCTTGAATTGGCATACGCTTCACGAGTGACGACCCAGACGAATATGGTCAGTGCGATACTGGCAGTTGGGAACCAGAAATCGAAGTTGCGCAGCGGCGTTGATGGCTGCAGCCAGTAAATGGCGATCACACTACTGCCCAACAACACCCAACCCCGCCAGCGTGACGGCACTGCCCAACCGAATATGAGAGCGAAAGCCGTAAAGACCAGAATATGGGTGGGATTCATCGCTGTGACAGGTTTGGCTTGGGTGGGTAACTAGAAGCCCTGGTATATCCACTGGGGAGCCTGATCGGAGGTCATAATGAGCAGGGCGATCAGGATCAAGCAGACGATCAAAGCGAAGATATTTTCTTGTGAGATATATTTGCGCATATTATTCCAGAATCAACTTTCAAATTAATTATCACCTGCGAAAAATTGGATATTGGCGCCCCTATTTTTTCGAAAGTGGTGTAAATAACGGCTAGCGATAACCGCACATCCGCCATTCACCCCCTTCCTGAAGGACCTGGAAGGTGCGTTCTTGTAGCTCGATTTCGAGGACTTCGGCGCCGTAGTTGGCGATGATGATGCCCCTACAATCCACCAGTGTGTAATCACCTTCTTGACCGCTGGTCTCACAGTTGAGGTTTTCCAGGGACGCCTCAACGGCAGCGAAAGAATTGAGTTCGAGTTTCGCCTGCGACTCCCAATCCGCACAAGATTGGTTGATCATCTGGTTTTCATCCTTGGACACTAATGCCCCCAGATAATCTTCAACCGCTCCAGGTGCATTGTCCGTGCTTTCGCTGCTGCAGCTTGAGATCATTAGCAGAAGCACCGTCCAGAGCAAAAGAATTCTAAAGAGCTGTGTTTTATTCATTACCAAAACCCCAATCCAGTAGTTAAAGGCATGGCGATTATTGTACCAAGAATGTCTCTGGATGATAGTACAATAGATAACCGATGGACATGACTTTTTTTGTCACTATTGGTCTTGGCATTGTAATGCTCATCGCAGGCAGAAAGCTGTTCTGGTTGTTTGTCGGCGTAGTGGGATTTACCGTTGGTATCGGTTTGGCTGAGCGCTTTTTCCCAGGCGAATCCGAAACCACACTCCTGGTATTGGCTCTCATAACAGGGGTATTGTTCGCCGTTCTGGCATTATTCTTGAAGCGAATCGCAGTGGGTGTGGCTGGGTTCGTAGCCGGTGGTTATATGGCAACCTACATTGTGTCCCTGTTAAATCTGGGAATTGATTTGCCAACCTGGATACTTGTTTTAATTGGCGGGGTCATCGGTGCAGTGCTGGTGGCGGTATTATTTGATTGGGCATTGATCCTGATGTCCTCTTTAATTGGCGCTAATCTTGTAGTCCAGGCAATAGATCCGGCAGGCTGGTTTGCCACGATGATCTTCGTAGGATTGTTCCTTGTCGGTGTTATGATACAGGCGAAAACAAAGCGCAGTTGAGGAAGGAACCCTTAAATGGAGACAAATCAATTGTTATATCTATCACGAGCAGACGTGGAAGAAGTGGGGCTGGAAATGGTGACCATTATTGAACTGCTTGGAGATGCTTTCCGGGAGAAAGGAGCCGGGCGGGTGGAAATGCCGCCCAAACCCGGTATACACACTCAGCCGGATGCATTTATCCACGCCATGCCAGCCTATATTCCTGCGCTGCATTCGGCGGGGATTAAGTGGGTGAGCGGCTACCCCGAAAACCAGAAGCGCGGATTACCGTATATCAGTGGTCTTTTGATATTGAACGATGATGAGACCGGTTTACCTTATGCGGTGATGGACTGCACATGGATTACCGCTTATCGAACTGCTGGAGCCTCCGCGCTTTCCGCCAAGTACCTTGCGCGCCCCGAAAGCGAAGTTGTCGGCATCCTGGCGTGCGGCGTTCAGGGTCGCACAAACCTGGAGGCGTTAGCCGTGCTGTTTCCGGTCAAACGTGTCTACGCTTATGACATCGTGCCGGAAGTCCAACAGCAGTACATCGAGGAGATGTCTGCAAAACTTGATCTTGAGATCGTGGGTGTGGATAATCCCAAGCAGGCTGTAGTAGAGAGCGATCTGGTGATCACATCAGGTCCGATCCTGGAGCAACCTGAACCCGCAATCGAACAGGGCTGGCTGCAGCCTGGCGCTTTTGCGTCCGCTGTAGATTTTGACAGCTATTGGCAGCCCGCCGCGATGGCTCAGATGGATAAAATAAGCACAGATGATCACGACCAGTTTTTTTATTACCGCAGCGTTGGATACTTCCAGAGCACTCCGGATCCCTACGCCGACCTCGGTGAGCTCGCGGCAGGATTAAAACCCGGCAGGGAAGGGGAAAACGAACGCACGTTAGCCATAAACCTTGGTCTGGCGATTGATGATATGGCAGTGGCACCAGAAATTTTTCGGCGCGCCAAGGAGCGCGGCATTGGCAACTGGCTGCCTTTATAAAGAAGCGGCGGTCTGCTTATCCTATATTGATAGGCGTTCACCCTCGTGTTTATTGCCTGCCAAATCAGTTGGAGATTGATATCTCTTTAAATGATTGAGACGACAACCGGTTTCCTGTTCCAATTAGCTTACTTGTTCAGTCACATAACATTCGCCGATGTGGTGGACATTGTGCTGGTGGCGGCTATCTTTTTCATCGCCTTCCAGGCTTTATACCAGACCCGTGCCTTGCAGATGCTGCGTGGAGTGATCATCATAGCCATCCTGGGAGTGCTAATCCTGCTGTTATTGCCTCTAAATACTTTCGGATATTTAGTGCGCGCCTTTCTGCTGGCAGGGTTGATTGCCCTGCCCTGGCTGTTTCAAGACGAACTGCGGCGTGCCTTGACAAGTTTGGGAAGGATGGGGCGCCGGCGCGGGTACCAATCAACGTTCGATCGTTTTAAAGAAACGATAATCGCTGCTACAAGTCAACTTGCATCGCGCAACGAAGGTGCGCTGATCGTCCTGGAGGGTCAAACATCGTTGGAGGAGATCATCCAAACCGGGATCTCGATCCAGGCGGAGGAATTAAGCAGCGAACTGTTGTTAACGATCTTCAACCAGGGATCATCTCTGCATGACGGCGCGGTTGTATTACGGGGTGACCGGTTGGTTGCTGCCGGTTGTATTCTTCCGGTTCTGACCAAAGAGTTGGATGATTCCCGCTTTGGGACGCGTCACAGAGCTGCTCTGGGTCTTGCCTCCCAGGTACCGGACGCATTAGTGATTGTGATATCGGAGGAAACAGGCCGCATATCGGTGGCATTTAACGGACGCATTTATCGCGGTTTGTCAGATGAGAGGCTGGAGGCGTGGTTGGACCGTTTCCAGGACAAACTTACAGGAGATGGAGGCTCTCGCTGGAGCTGGCTTCAGGGAGGAGGGACGAAGGCCACAATCTACAATTTGATTCTGGCGGTGGGTCTGGCGATCATCGCATGGGTGGGGGTTACTTATCAAACAAATCCTCCACAACAGGTGTTTATTAAAGATGTGCCGATCATCATCACATCACCAGAACCGGATTTGATCCTCATGTCCGAGATTCCCGAAACGGCTAACATAAAAGTGCAAACAACGAGGGATAGACTAGCCGAACTCAGTGCTGCTACAGTACGTGCTGAAGTGGATTTGGAAAATCTACCTGCGGGTATTCACCGTGTACCCGTTGAGGTTTCTTTAGCGGATGAACGCGCCCAGGTGATATCGGTCGTACCAGACATTACCAACATAGCACTTGAAATGGAGATCAGTGTTGAAGTGACGCCAACAGTAAAGATCCTGGATCCGGAGGCGCTCCCATTTGGTTACACTCTGGGTGAAGTAATTGTCTCGCCTGAAACGGTCATGCTAAATGGACCAGAATCACTTGTTGAGGAGGTAGTTGAAGTCAGAGCTGAGCTTACTTTAAATGGAAACCGGACGGATTTCCAGGAGTCGCTCCTGGTAATACCTCTCGATGAGAATGGTAGCTGGGTCGAAGATGTGCGCATCATGCCGGCAGAAGTATTGTCGACGGTCCCTATTGAGCATACAGAATTCACACGCCAGGTACCAATTCAAGCTAATCTTAGGGCGGACACATTGGAAGATGGGTACGAGATCACAAGCGTACGCCTGTCTCCCACATCACTGACCCTGACCGGACCGCGCAGCGCGCTCGAAAGTGTTGGTGATTTTATCTTGACGGCGCCGATAACATTGACCAACGTGTACAACGAGTTAACCCTGGATGTCCCGTTGATATTACCGGGTGGAGTTGTAGGGAAGGGGGAAAAGGGAGAGACTGTGGACAGCGCGGTTGTCAGCATTTTTGTTTCCCCGGCAACCAATTATCTGCTGCAAACGGTCCCGCCTACAATCCGCGGGCTGTCTTTAACTAATTCAGCAGAAATATCGCCTCAGCAGGTATCGGGTCTGCTGATCGGTCCACAGCCCATTTTAGATGAAATCGAAGCAGACCCGTCTTTGGTTATAATTTATGTGGATGTAACTGATGTGCCACCCGGGATACATGTCCTGCCTTTGGAATATGAGGCTCCATCGGGGATCTCAGTAGAATTGTTCCCATCAGAAGTACAGGTCACTATAAGTGAGGAACCCGAATCATGACAATTGGAGAACAGGAATACAAATGAACGAGTGGACGATTCCTCTCCCCAAACCGATTGATCAAAACCGGCTGGATGAATTGCACAGCGTGGCTGGACGTGGGCCAGTGCTGATCGTGACCCATGAAAACCCTGACCCCGACGCGCTGGCTGCTGGAAAAGGACTGGCGGCGTTGTTTGAGGGGACCTGGGGCATACCTGCCAGGATGATCTACAGTGGATTGGTAGCCAGGGCTGAAAACAAAGCAATGCTGAGGATACTGACCCCGGAGTGGGAGTACTCGCAGGAATTATCCCGCCTGGAGGATTATTCAGCCATAGCACTCGTGGATACCCAACCGGCGGCGGGCAATAATAACTTGCCGGACCAAGTGATCCCAAATATTGTCATCGACCACCACCACCCGCTGCGCGAGGGTTTGAAGTTGGTGCGCTACGAGGATGTGCGCCCTGAAGTGGGCGCAACGGTCAGTATGGTCTACCAATACCTGGAAGCAGCCGGAATAACACTTGACCCGGTACTTGCAACGGCGATATTTTATGGTATTCAAACCGATACACGCGGACTTTCACGCGGCGCCTCGGCGATAGATCAGGCGATATATTTTAAGATGCTGGGAATGATAGACCATTCCCTGTTGATTAAAGTCGAACAAGCAGGTCTATCGAGGGATTATTTCCGCGCTTTCAGCCAGGGTTTAGAAGCAGCCCGTATATTTGGTCGAACTGTCCTGGTTTACCTGGGGGAGATGCATCGACCAGATTTTGTGGCCGAGATTGCAGATATGCTCATTCGTTTGCAAGACGCACACGCCGTGCTTTGTTTGGGCTACCATGGCTCGACATTGTATCTGTCGCTGCGCACTGAGACTGGGGGAGAAGATGCAGGCATTATTGTGCAGGCAGTGATTTTCCCACCGGGAAAGGCTGGGGGACATGGTTCAATGGCAGGCGGGCAGGTTCCTATATCCGACCAGCCGGTAGATTTGCTGGTTTCGAAAATCGAACGCCGTTTTTTGGATATTATGGGGGAGGTGGGGAGAGGCGAACCTTTGCTGCCCAATAATGAGACTGCCACGCTGCACTTGCAGTGATATAACGTTTTTCTCAAGTACTGGTTTTGAAGAGTGTATATATTCCAATGTGACATATGTCAATTGTCAAGCGCTATTAATTCGAGCATAATATTGGGTGTTGTAAACAATTCTCACTGCAATCATAAAAACAATTAGAAAATTAAAAAGGAGAATATAATGTCAGCACAAATTATTGATGGCAAAGCGATTGGCCTGAAGGTGCGCGAGCAGGTGGCTAAAGATGTCGCCGAGATGGTCGCCGAGGGTTACCCTCCTCCCGGGCTGGCAACAGTACTGGTGGGGGAAAACCCGGCCTCAGAAGTATACGTTCGCATGAAGCAGAGAGCATGCGCGAAAGCAGGAATTGAGTCGTTCGGATACATATTACCCGCCACAGCTACACAGGAAGAAGTTGAGAATCTGGTGGCGGAACTGAACGCCGATCCAAAGGTGAACGGAATTCTGGTGCAACTTCCATTGCCATCCGGGTTGGATGATGAGCGAGTGCTTAATGCCATCGATATTGAAAAGGATGTAGACGGTTTTCACCCCATCAACATTGGGCGATTGGCGCAGAAAGGTCGCGAATCGATGTTTGTACCCTGCACGCCAAATGGTTGTCTTTATTTGCTGGATGAAATGAATGTTCAAATTGAGGGAGCGAATGCGGTCGTGTTAGGTCGTTCCAATATTGTAGGCATGCCTTTGGCGCTCCTGTTGGTCAAGCGAGATGCTACGGTTACGATTTGCCACTCTCGATCACAAGACCTGCCAGGTATAACCCGCCAGGCTGACATACTTCTCGCTGCAGTGGGTCGACCGGAAATGGTGAAAGCGGACTGGGTCAAACCTGGTGCTGTGGTGATTGATGTCGGCACCAACCGGATTGATGATCCAAGTACAGAAAAAGGCTATCGTTTAGTAGGCGATGTCGACTTTGACGAGGTCAAGGAAGTCGCGGGAATGCTCAGCCCAAGTCCTGGAGGTGTGGGACCGATGACCATCGCCATGTTATTGAGGAACACTGTACGATCTGCCAAGATGGCACACCAGAACGCTTGATTTACAGGTCAACTCTGTAACTGGAAAGCAGAAGGGTTCCTGTTATAATGGAGCCCTTCTCGTTTGTGTGGATTAAAGCAGACTCACAATTCAGCAAAGACTGTCATTAAAACCAAAAACTTGAGGTATAATCGTCGTTCGTCTACTGCAATAATAAAGGTTCATAAGTCAGCAAATCGGAAATTTTACCAATTTTGAAAGAAGTAGTGAATTATGCCAAAACGTACATATCAACCCAAAAAGAGACGTCGTATGCGTGTACACGGCTTTCGGACCCGTATGTCGACCAAGGGAGGCCGCAGGGTTATTAAAAAACGACGCACTAGAGGTCGCCGCCAACTATCGGTGAGCATGAATAATCACGTCAAGAGGATAAATTGGAAGAGTTAACCGCCGAGACAGTAAGTTAGAGGGATCCCAAACACCAGGGTGAAGCGCAGTTTCCGCCTGACCAAATCTAGGGACTTCTTACGGGTGCGGCGCTACGGAAAGTCATACGCCCACCCGCTTATCGTGCTGATTGCTTCTCCCAACCAGCGAGAAGGAACAAGGGTTGGGATTGTTGCGGGGAAAACCGTAGGCAAAGCTGTACAGCGCAATCGATCGAAGAGGATGATCAGGGCTGTTATTCAAGACCTGCTTCCAAAAGTCGCACCTGGATGGGATATCATCCTGATCGCTCGCAAACCTATGGCAGATGGGACCTACCAGCAAACGGAAACCGCTCTCGAAGAATTGCTGCTGCGCGCCAAACTGATATAAATATTCTATGACATCTGAATACCATTCGGAACATTTCTCCACTGAAGCAGAACACGAGCACGTTGAAGAACCGCGTTTGCAAGACCTTCAACTGCGCTTGACTAACCTGCCGCGCTTCTTACTGCTGGGATTGATCCGTCTTTACCAGGCGACATTTTCGCGCACCTTACCCCAGAATACATGCCGGTTCTACCCGAGCTGTTCGCACTACGGTTACCAGACGATCTACAAATACGGCGTTATCAAGGGCGGGTTTATGGCAGTCTGGCGAGTCCTGCGCTGCAACCCGTTCAATCCGGGCGGCATCGATCCGGTGCCGTAAAAATGCTGTGTGAAATATTAATCATCATATGGATGTAAATACACCTATATATAAAGTGAAAGTTATCGTATATGAATAGAAATCGTTACCTGTACCTAATATTTATCATTATTGTGGTCGTACTCCTGTCGGCATGCGCAGGGGGTGGTGTTGCTACTCAAAGCTGGCCTGGCTTGACGGTTGATGTTGAGAGTGGCACTGCATACCTGGCTTACAAGACCCACGTTTATGCAGTTAACCTGGATAATGGCACTCAGAAATGGCGATTCCCAGTTGAACCTGACAATAAAATTACGTTCTTCGCCCCACCTGCCTTGACAGAAGATGGTCAATTAATCGTAGGCAGTTATGACAAGGTGCTTTACAGCCTGAATCCTGAGAATGGGCAGCAGAATTGGACGTTCGACGGCTCCCAGGATATTTATATCGCCGGTCCGCTGGTGAATGGTGAAAGGATTTACGCACCTTCCTCGGACAGCAATCTTTATGTATTGGATTACGATGGAGAACTGCTTTGGACGTTTGGTACTGAATTTGAACAATGGGCGACGCCGTCGATCGAGGGGGACACGCTTTATCTGCCCTCTATGGATCACGTCATATACGCCCTTGATGCTCGAAGCGGGGACTTACTCTGGACTTCCGAAGACCTGGGGGGCGCCCTGGCGGGCACTCCGCCATTTGAAGAACAAAGCGCTCTTTATATAGGCACCTTAAATTCAGAAATGGTGGCTTTGAATAACCAGAACGGAGAGATATTATGGCGTATACCTACCGAAGCCTGGGTATGGTCGGGTCCCGCGCTGGATAAAGATGTGCTCTATTTTGGCGACATGACCGGCACGTTTTATTCAATAGACGCAAAAAGCGGATCCAATATTTGGCAGCCGTACAAGGTGGGTTCTGAAAAGAAGCAAGGCATCACCGGTACACCTCTCTTGACGGAGGACACAATATATTTTGGTTCGGAAAGCGGTGTATTCACGGCTCTGAACTCGGACGGCGGCAGCAAACGCTGGAGCAAAACTTTTGACGGCAAACTTTTCCAGGGTCCGTTAGCAGCGGATGATTTAATACTGCTTGCACCCGCTGACTCCGACCCGGTTTTGATCGCTCTGGATTACGAAGGCAACCAGAAATGGGCGTTTGTACCCCAGAAGTGAAAGATTTATCATGGATAGCGCGGAGAACGCAGCTGAGTAGAGAAAATGACTGAACACTACAACATAATACATCTAAATTTTACGGAATAAAAAACTATGTGGGATATGTTGATTATCAACCCGATGCTGAACACCCTGCTGTGGATTTACAGCATTCTGGGAAATTTCGGTCTCGCTATCATCTTGTTCACAATCCTGGTGCGTATGGTGACGTATCCATTAACCATCCAGCAGTTGAAGGGCGCCTCGAAGATGCAGGAAATGCAGAAGTCCAAAGAGTATTTGGCTATGCAGAAAAAGTACAAGAACGATAAACAGAAGCTGCAGCAGGAGCAGATGAAGCTCTACAAAGAGAAGGGCGTCAACCCGTTAGGATCGTGTCTGCCGACGTTGATCCAATTTCCAGTCATCATCGGTCTTTACCAATCCATTATCCGTGCTCTAGCTGTCACACCAATGCAGATGACCGCTCTTTTTTACAACATCTACCCCTTTTCTGATGTCGCCAAACTGCTGCCGATCGACAGCACGTTCTTATGGATGGACCTCAGCCAACCGGAACGTCTTTATGTCTTTGGTTATGGGATTCCCGTCCTGGCGATTATTGTGCTGATAACGACATACTTCCAATCCAGGCTGATCACCCCCCCTTCACAGCCGGGCGAGCAGGGTGCTCAAATGACCCAGATGATGAACCTTTATATGCCCCTCTTGATGGGCTATCTTGCGCTAACGTTCGCCGCCGGTCTGGCGCTGTATTTTGTGACCAGCAA
>JAUWPO010000098.1 GCA_030611505.1 Chloroflexota bacterium | reverse complement strand
AGCCGGAGATCGATGGTGTGTTTGCTCACAACGACGAGATGATCTTGGGTGCGATAGAGGCAGCCGAAGCTGCAGGACGAGCAGATGAGATCATCTTCGTAGGCTTTGACGCCGTTGATGATGCAGTAGCGGCGGTAGATGCTGGATCGCTGGCAGCAACAATAGCCCAGCAGCCCGCTTTGATGGGTAGTCTGGGAGTAGAGTTTGCGATCAAATTCTTGAACGGTAAATCCGTTGAGGAATATATCCCGGTTGATCTATCGCTGGTAACACCTTAAAGATTAGCTTCAATGAGTATTTGGGTGGGGTTCGAATTGGACCCCACCCGATGTGAATTTATTAGTCATTTTCATTGAATAAATCGATTTGGTATTTTTTGTAGATGAGAATAATTCTTGGTTATATTTTGGATTAGCTTCTATCGGGAGCATTGATGTCTGAAAATAAATTCTATTTGCGCATGGAAGGCATCAGCAAAGCATTCCCGGGCGTACAAGCGTTAAAAGATGTAAATTTTTACGTCGCCCGGGGAGAAATTCATGCCCTGGTAGGCGAAAATGGAGCTGGTAAAACTACTTTGATGAAAATCCTTACCGGCGCTCTTTCAATGGATTCAGGAAGTGTTAGCCTCAAAGGCTCCCATGTGGAGATAAATACACCGACTGACGCCCAACAATTGGGCATCAGTATGATTCACCAAGAATTGTCGCTAATCCCCAACCTAACCGTCGGTCAAAATATTTATCTAGGCAGGGAACCAAGGTGGAAAATTTCGGCTTTCATTGACTGGAACAGACTTTATACTGATTCGCAGGAACTGCTCTCACAACTGGATGTGGATGTAGACGCTCGTGCTGAAGTTGGGAGTTTGAGTATTGCCCAGCAGCAAATGGTTGAGGTGGCTAAAGCTATTTCCCTTAATGCAGATCTCATTGCCATGGATGAGCCCACTTCTTCGCTGACGGACCGCGAAACCGAGGTGCTTTTCGATACTATGCGATCTTTTAAAAAGCGGGGTATTTCTATCATTTTTATTTCTCATAGGTTAGAGGAAGTCTTTGAAATCTCTGACTGGGTTACCGTTCTACGCGATGGCTCGCTGATCGGATCTGAGCCAATAAAGGACCTCGATGAAGAACGAGTTGTGCAGATGATGGTTGGACGCGAATTAGGGGAAATGTATCCTAAGGGCGACGTCCAAAGACGTGGTGTGATTCTAGAGGTAAACAATCTGCATGACGGAAGAGAGCTTAGTGGTGTTAGTTTGGAATTATACAGCGGCGAAATATTGGGTGTAGCGGGTTTGGCTGGTGCAGGTCGAACTGCTTTGGCAGAAACAATTTTTGGCGTCCGCCCGGCGATCACAGGTGATATAGAGTTAGATGGCTCCCCCGTTAAAATTAACTCCCCCGGCGAAGCCATTCGCTTGGGTATGGGATTGGTTCCTGAGGACCGAAAACAGCAGGGACTCTTTTTAAATCGGGCAATTCGGGAGAATATTGTCATCAGCGCATTGGGGAAATTATCCAGATTTAGTTTTATCAATTTTTCAAAAGCCGACAAATTAGCTCGGGAATTCGCTGTCAAACTTGATATCCGCACACCAAGTTTGCGCCAGCTCGTGCGTAACTTATCGGGTGGCAACCAGCAAAAAGTTGTTATCGCTCGCTGGTTGACGCTCAATCCACGAGTGCTAATCCTCGATGAGCCAACCCGAGGCATCGATGTCGGCACCAAAGTGGAAATCCATGCTCTAATGAATCAACTTGCCGAAGGTGGTGTTGGGGTATTAATGGTCTCGTCAGACCTTCCAGAGGTGCTCGGAGTTAGTGATCGAATTTTGGTAATGCGCGAAGGGAAAGTAGTGAGCGAATTCAGCCGTGAACACGCTACACAAGACAATATTATGCATGCTGCTACTGGTGGCAAGGTAAACAGTGACAAATAGCATTGTGAATAGACCACTCGATATACTTCGCCGTTTCAGCGTTACAATTATTTTGCTTTGTATCTGTTTGGCATTTGCATTAGGGTCTAGTGATTTTTTCACTACTTCAAACTTGCTGAACGTCGCATTACAAACTTCAATCATCGCCATCGTTGCAATCGGTATGACGTTCACGATCCTAACGGCAGGGATTGATCTCTCCGTCGGTTCAGTCATGGCTTTAAGTGGGGCAATTGCAGCAGGCTTGAATGTGCGCCAGGGGTTGGACCCTTTTGTCGCTATTGGCATAGCGCTACTTATAGGAATGTTGATTGGTGCAATAAATGGATTAATGATCATTAAAGGCGGCATACCGCCATTTGTGGCAACACTTGCGATGCTGGCTATTGCGCGGGGTTTAACGTTGGTTTATACACAAGGACGACCTATTGCCGGTCTTGATGAGCGTTTCATATACCTGGGTACAGGACAAATAATGGGTATCCCTGTGCCAGTGTTTATTATGGTGGTTGTTGCCATAATTGCCCACATCGTGACACGGTATACACCTTTTGGTTTGCATGTATATGCAACCGGTGGAAATGAGGAGCCCACAAGGCTGGCAGGAGTTTCACCAGACCGGATAAAGCTCGCTGTATATATCATAAGCGGATTTACGGCCGCCTTAGGCGGGGTGCTTCTTGCCGCACGTCTTTGGTCAGCGCAGCCCAATGCTGCTGTTGGTTGGGAATTGGATGCGATTGCTGCACCGGTTATTGGAGGCACCAGCTTGTTTGGGGGTGTGGGCACAATAGGCGGGACTGTCGTAGGCGCATTTATTATCGGAGTGCTTTCCAACGGTTTGAACTTGATGGGTGTGCCGTCATATTACCAGCAGGTCATAAAGGGGGTTGTATTCATCCTGGCAGTCTCTCTGGATATACTCACCAAGAGGCGGCGGTGATTGTTATCGCGGCTGTAAAACCCACCAAAACATCCACCCCAGATGAACTGCCCCAATCCAATAGATCATCAACGATTGAAGACTCATCAGTGTTCCCGCCCATAATCCAGTCAATCGCTTTCAGGATCCGTTCGTCTCCCTCCCCAAGAGAAGCAAGCTCGATCAAGTTAGCGCTAAGTGTGGTTGTCTTCTGATAGGCAGCCTCCACAACTGATTGATTTATCAGGTCAAGATCACCCCGATCCCAAAAGACATTCTTCCATCGATTTAATACCAACAGCAGACCGGTTACGAAATCATCGCCAGAGGGGGTCAATCCCGCGCCAGACCCCAGGCAATTACACAGACTGCTAATTAAGGTGGCAGTATCACGGCTCGTTAAATCAGTCTGGATTGCGAGAATTTCCTTTTGAAGAGAATTAAACTCAAAACCCGTTTCGGTTTTTGGTAAAGTCAATAAATCCGGCAGTAAAGGGCATAACCCCACTGAAGGTTTTTGAGTTAGCGCCTTTCTGGCAAAATACGCCAGGTTCTGGATGCATTCAGCTCCGGGGAGCGGAGGAGATGGCGGCGGTGGGGGATTCCACACGTCGCTGTTTTGTGCACTAATTGTCAGCCGGGCATCCGGGAGGATCATTTGCCCATCGGAAATTTGCACTGGCATCCCGCTTGATATTTGATGGAGGTGAATCCGGTCGCAGTTTATGTTGATCGTTATTGGGCTGTGATAAGGTTCGCAGGAAATGAAGGACAGCCATCGACTGCTTGTTTTTACATAAATCCCTTTGGACGTTACACCGATAATTTCCCCAGTTCGGTTTTGAGAGATCGTTTCGTGAGCGATGTAACCCAAGCTGTTGGCTGTATACATATGACGGTTCGGTCTTTGCATGACTATCTAGATGAAAAAGCTTCAAATGGAAACGGATTATTGAAATAAAATATGCGATATCATCCTCATTTTACCCCCTTATTAATTTGTCTTTGGATGTTGGTAGTTGATTTTAAACCCAAAATGCTTATAATTATGGGGGAAATCTCAAGGGATTATTCATGTCATGACAGGGATCTTCCCCGATAGCTTTTCTGCGATTACTAACGCAACCGCATTGAGAATCATATTTAATATCGTCATTTTAATGTTAACCGCTCCCGAAGAGGCAGTGTTAGAAGACCTTGATCTGGAAGATTAAAGAAAGAAGGATAGAAGTATGTCAATTGATGCACATCCAGGACTACCCGAGTTTGATTACATCAAGCCTACTACACTTAAAGAAGCGAGCGATTTCTTGATCGCACACGCCGGCGAGGCGCGCCCTTTAATGGGAGGCACGGATATATTCGTTCGAATGCGCAGCGGCGGTTGGAATGATAAATACCTGGTAGATGTAAAGTGTCTTGAAGGGATGAATGACATATCCTACGACCCACACAAAGGACTATCAATCGGCGCAGCCGTGAACATGAACCGCGTGATTGCATCCAGGGAAGTCCAGGATAATTATGCCCTATTACTGCAGGCTGCCAGCAGCGTCGCCAGCTACCAGCTCAGGACAAGAGCAACGATTGTGGGTAATATATGCAACGCTTCACCGGCTGGAGATACGATCGGAGCCTGTATCCTGTTGGGTGGTGTGCTTCACGTCCACGGGAATGGCGGCATACGTCAGGAACCGATAAAAACTTTCTTCAAGGGACCGGGTGAGACCCTGCTCAGAACGGGTGATATCGTAACATCGATCCATTTTCCGGTCCCAGAAGAAGGCGCCAGAGGCGTTTATATAAAATTAGGGCGCAATAAAGCCAGCGACTTATCAATTGTGGGAGTGACCGTCTTCGGCTATCCTGATGTAAATGTTCCATCTGGTTATCGCATCAGGCTCGCTTTGGCTTCTGTTGCGCCGCTGCCCTTGGTCGTAGATCAAGTCGAGGCAATTTTAACTGAGACCTCAATCGATGAAGACAGATTGATGCTAGCTGCCGAAGCAGCTATGCATGCTTGTACTCCTATCGATGATGTGCGTGCCAGCGCTCGCTACCGGAAGGTGATGACCAGGAATTTATCTTTTAATGCGTTAAAGGTGGTCTGGAAGGACCTGAAGAAACTTTAGCAATTGCAGGTGTAGAAGTAGTGTGTGATTATTTAGAACCTGATTTGGAATTATTAGCGAAGATTTGTGGACTTAAACCTTCGATAGTCTAGGAGACCATTTTATGGCTTTTCACAGGATTACATTCAACGTCAACGGGGAGTTGGAACAGGCGGATGTGCCGTCCAATATGACTTTATTGAAGATGCTGCGCGAGAACCTGGCGTTAACCGGCACAAAGAACGGCTGCGCCGAAGGTGAGTGCGGCGCCTGCACGGTATTGATGAATGGAGAGCCGGTCAACAGTTGTCTGGTATTAGCTGTCGAGTGTGATGGCGCCGAAATCGTCACCGTTGAAGGTCTCGCCCATGATGAGCGGCTTGATGCGGTGCAGCAGACGATCATTGATGCCGGCGGAGTCCAGTGCGGTTTTTGTACACCGGGCATTCTGATATCCGCACGGGCGCTGTTAGACCGCAACCCGCAGCCAAGCGAAGAGGATATCCGGATCGCGCTGGTTGGAAATCTTTGTCGTTGTACCGGTTATGTGCGCATTATCCAGGGCGTTCAGGAAGCCGCTAGAATTTGAGAGGAGATTGGACATGGTGATGGAAGAAACTAATACAAAGGTTCCCAGCCCGATTGGAGAAAACAAGATCCGCCTGGATGCGCGTGAAAAGGTAACAGGTGCGGCGCTTTTTGCAGACGATATTCAATTTGGGTCCGGTCTCCTGCACGCGCGTGTGAAACGCAGTCCACACCCACACGCCCGTATCATTTCGATCGATACCAGTAAAGCGAAAGCTTTGCCAGGTGTGAAGGCGGTTGTGACCGGTGAGGATTATCCCGGCTACATCGGTCTCTATCTCTTGGACAGACACATTTTCTGCCGCGATAAAGTGCGCTATGTGGGCGACCCGGTCGCGGGTGTTGCTGCTAAAAGTGAGCAGATTGCTGAAAAAGCGCTCCAGTTGATCGAGGTCGAGTATGAAGTCCTGGAACCGGTGTTGGATCCTGAGGCAGGCGTCAGCCCTGAAGCCCCATTACTCCACCCCAACCTTGAGGAATACGAAGTTGCCAATTTCATCTTCCCGGAACCCGGTACAAATATCTCAAACCATTTTAAAATCCGTAAAGGTGACGTGGAGAGTGTCTGGGATGAATGCGAGGCCTTAGTTGAGCGCAAATACCACATCCCGCACATACAACACGTGCCCATAGAACCGCATGTAGCTATCGCCAAAGTAGATGAAACCGGAGAAGTGACGCTGTGGGGCAGTTCCCAATCTCCATTTGCGCAGCGAAACTTGATCGCCAAATGCTTGGGCATATCTCAAAGCGACATGCGGGTAATTGCACCGTATGTGGGTGGAGGTTTCGGCAGTAAAGCGGGTGTCAGCATGGAAGCCCTGGCAGTGGTGATCGCTTCGCAAGTAAAGGGACGCCCTGTGAAATTGCTGTTGACGCGTGAGGAGGAGTTCTACACCGCTTTTGTGCGCCAGGGATTGGTGGCATATTTTAAGATGGGCTGCGACGCGGACGGTCGCCTCCTGGCTATGGAGAACAAATTTTTCTGGGACGCCGGAGCATACACAGAATATGGAGTCAATATCACCCGGGCCAGCGGCTACAGCAGCAGTGGACCCTATGAAGTCCCCAATGTAAAAACCGATAGTTACTGCGTGTACACCAATCATCCCGTAGGTGGTCCAATGCGCGGGTTTGGAATGCCCGAAATGCACGCCGGATTGGAGCAGTGCATCGATGAACTGGCTCGCGATATCGATATGGACCCGGTTGAGTTTCGCAGGATCAACTGTTTGAAAACAGGCAGTGTCCTGGTGACGGGGAGTAAGATGCATCCCATCGGTCTGACGCAGTGCCTCGAAAAGGCGGCTGATGCAATTGGCTGGGGCAGCAAAGCTCCTCCCAGTGCGCCCAATAAGAAGCGCGGTAAAGGCATCGCATTGATGTGGAAGGCGCCTGCCATGCCGCCTAATGCGGGTTCGAGCGCCTGGGTGGAGTTAGCCGAAGATGGCACCTTAACCGTCGGGGTCGGAGGTCAGGACATCGGTCAGGGCGCATTTACAGTGGCTGCCCAGATGGCAGCGGCCGCGCTGGGTGTGCCTTACGAATGGGTGCGCATAGCGACACCAGTAGATACTCTGTACAGCCCCTACGAATGGCAGACGGTAGCCAGCCGGCTCACCTGGAGCATGGGCAATGCTGTCGTAAATGCGGCGAAAGATGCACGCCGGCAGATACTCGATCTGGTAGCTGAAGCCTGGGAAGAAGACCCGCAGAATCTGGATATCGTCAATGGTATCGTCGTTTCGTACAAAAGCGAGCGCGAGATGCCTCTCAAAGATATTGCTATATACGGTTTACCAAAGCCTGATGATCAAGGCTGGTTGGGAGGACCAGTAAGGGGGCGCGGTAATTTTATGCCCTCTTATATCACAGGATTGGATCCCGAAACCGGTCAAGGTGAGCGGGCTGTGGTTCACTACACGACCGGAGCACAGGCTGTCGAACTGGAAGTTGATCTGGATACCGGCAGAGTCGAGATTTTACGTGGGGTGTCCGCTTTCGATGTGGGCAGAGCGATAAACCCTGAATTGGTCGAAGCGCAGATGGAAGGAGGATTCGTTCAGGGAATGAGTTCCGCGCTGTTCGAAAGCATGCAATTGAAGGATGGTGTGATGCAAAATCCCAGCTTTGTTGACTACCGCATTGCAACTTCCACAGATGTTCCCTTAGATTTAGAAAACATCATTGTTGAAGTTCCTCAAGATGACGGTCCCTGGGGTGCGCGCGGGGTTGGGGAACATTCGATGGTTCCGACCATACCGGCGATCGCTAATGCAATTTATGACGCCGTTGGAATCCGAATGGAAGGGCCACCGTTCACAGCTGAAAAAATCTATCTGGCTATGTTGGATGCCGGAATTGTGAAGTGATTTATTTCCCTTCTCAACATTAAATAATTACACGGAGGCATTACAATGAAAACCATCGATCTAACCATCCCATTAGGAATTGGTACACCACCTTGGCCGACTTACGAACCGCTGCAGGTCAAGTATTTTAAACGCCTGGCACCCAACGGCGCAAACGGGCAGCTTTTGACCCATTCCAATCATTTGGGCACACACCTGGATGGGGAGATTCATTTTTATACCCCGGGCAAAGATATAGCCGAATTAGACATGGATTTTCTAGTCAACGAAGGAGTGATCGTCGACCTGAGTGACGCTGTTGGGGATTATGATGTCTTCACCAGCCAGATGATCGAAGAGCGGGTGGATGTCCGGGAAGGTGATATATTGATAATCCACACCGGTTACCACCATTTCGGATGGGATCACGGTACCGCAGATGAAATCCGCTATATGGTTAAACACCCCGGACCCGACCGGGAGTTCGCTGAATGGTGCAAAGCCAAGAAACTGCGCTGGTTGGGTGTGGACTGCGGCAGCGCCGATCATCCCATGAATACCATTATCCGCGATTGGATGCCACGTCAGGCTAAGGAGGCTGATAAAGTCTTTCGGAATAAGTTCGGCAAACCGTTGGCGGAAGTCTTCGACGATTCAAAGTACCAGTTGATGCACATTGAGATGTTCCCATACGGTATCATCCACGCCGAATGCATCGGTGGTGAGATTGATCTGCTGCTAAATCAGCGTACCACCATCGGTTTCTTCCCCTGGCGTTTCGTGGATGGTGAAGCGAGTATTGGGCGCTGCGTGGCTTTTGTGGA
>JAUWPO010000116.1 GCA_030611505.1 Chloroflexota bacterium | reverse complement strand
AAACTCCTCACCGGCTGCTGTCTGCGTTTAAAGATTTGCAGGAGATATTAGGTGATCGCACGATTGCAGTCGGGCGCGAATTAACCAAGCTGCACGAAGAGATTTATCGGGGGAAAATCAGCGCGGCTTACGAACACTTCTTGTCTCAACCGCCGCGGGGTGAGTTCGTTCTGGTTGTCAGTGGGAATTTGTCAACCCCCGAACGCTGGAGCGAAGATCAAGTGCGTGCGCTGATAATGAAACGGATAGAAACTGGAGGTACCCCATCTAGAGTTGCACGGACGGTATCATCTCTTTCGGGTTGGCCGCGCCGGGAGGTTTATAATTTGGTTAATGAAATACGTTCGAATGACAGTGGAGGACAACTATGAATCTCGATGACTTTGCCAGGTTTAATGAGATCGACCCTCAAGACATGCTGTCCCAGATTGATGAATTGCCGGATCAACTGCTGACTGCCTGGCAGATCGGGTTGGATTCCTCACTGCCATCTTGGTCTGGCATTAGTAATGTGCTGATTGCAGGAATGGGCGGTTCGGCGATCGGGGCGGATCTTCTAGCCGCTTACGCTTCACCCATAGGAAGTGTCCCGATTTTTGTTCACCGCGATTACGATTTGCCAGCCTGGGTGAAAGGGTCGCAGACCCTGGTGATTGCTTCTTCGCATTCTGGGGACACGGAAGAGACCCTTTCGGCGTTGGAAACAGCGCTAAAGAGGAAATGTCGCTGCCTGGTGATTTCCACCGGTGGAAAAATTGCCCAATCTGCAAAGTCTTCCGGGATTCCTGTATTGCGATTTGAGCACGAGGGTCAACCCCGGGCTGCGGTTGGTTATTCGTTTGCGCTGCTTCTTGCTGTGTTGTTCAGACTGAATCTCATTCCAAACCCTTCCCGTGAATTAATTGAAACTGTTGCAGCTCTGCGAGAAGAGCAGACTCAATTATTGGCGGATATTTCCATTGCAAACAATCCAGCAAAACGAATAGCCGGACAGTTGGTTGGACGCTGGGTGACCGTTATGGGATCGGGTTTATTGGCTCCTGTGGCGCGCCGCTGGAAAGGTCAGATAAGTGAGATTGCCAAAGCCTGGGCTCAATTTGAATTTCTGCCGGAAGTCAATCACAACACGCTGGCGGGAATTCAAAACCCGGAAGACCTCTTGTCGCGCATTACGGTTCTCTTCCTGCGTGCTCCTTCCGATCATCCCCGCAATCGCCTGCGCTCTGATTTGACTCGCAAGACCTTTATGCTTGAAGGGTTGGGCACCGATTTTATTGATGCACAGGGGGAAACACGAATGGCGCATCTATGGACCTGCCTCCATTTTGGTGATTATATGGCGTACTATTTGGCGATGGTTTATGAAGTAAATCCGACCCTTGTTACGGCTATCGAGAATTTTAAAACAGAAATGGCAGCTGGGGGAGAATAGCCAGCATTATCAGACCAATAAATATCCCAAGTAGAGCGCCTATTAGCACATCGGACAGGTAATGCAGTCCCATAGCAACCCGTGCCAGGATCACAAGTGGTGCCCATAAGAAAATGATAAAACCGAACCAGGGAGGTCCGAGACCGATCGCCATTACTGCCAGCATGGATGCACGGGCAGCATGACCTGATGGAAAAGAATGAGGGTCGGTAATGCGGTAGATGTTTCCCCATTCGCCATCCGGGCGTTTTCGCCGCACGGTGAATTTGATTATCAAAACGACCACAGCGGTTGCCAGAACACCGATCATCATCCCGGTGGCGCGCTCTTTCCAATAATCCGTGCCCAGCCACCAGAGCAGCCCAAGACCCAGAATCCAGAACCATGAATCCCCCGAATGTGCACAGATGACCGCTAGTATTCGCAGCGGACCTGGCTTATCAGCAATTTGCAGGCGCTTGGTATATTTGGAATCGAGATCCAACAGCTTATGCTGAAGTTCCACCCTCATGCAGACTCTTGCTTGGACAGGTCAGCGCGCAGAATTTCAAGCTGGTGGGGTTTATCCACATCCATACCAACCTCGGCATATGGACAAAGGATTGCCCTGCCTGTGATATTCAACTTCTTGGTCACTTTCTCGACCGCCCCTTTAGTATCGATTCTCCGCAATAATAACAAGAATAAGGTGTCGTAACCTATCAGAGCGGCTTGTTTGAACACGTTCTTGCGGGCAGCCAGAACCTTCTTGAAAAGCTCATCGTTCTCGGTAATGGTCAGGGCACTAACGACATTCATATCACCACCGCACACTTCGACGTCTTTCAACTTTGTGAAAGAGCGATTGGAACCCGGAAAGCGAGCCTCCATCACCTGACGCGTGATCAGGTTGTAATAGATATCGTCATCGGTTTCTGAAGTGGTGTTAACGACCCAATCCACGATTGCGGGCTTGATTGCGGGGATGTCGGACGAAGCAGCCAACACGTGGTGAGCTTTTGGATTTAACTCCAGCACTTTTTTGAGACCTGCGCGCCCGTTTTCCATCATATCACCCAGGCTGGGAATAAAAGCGCTCACTTTTGAGCAAGTTACTGCGCTCTCGTCAGTCAATCCGACAATCACGATCTGGTTGATTGTCTCTGCACCTTCCAGGGCGTCAAGCACCCATTGGATCATTGGCTTTCCGCAGATATCTAGAAGAGCTTTGGGTTTGCCTTGCGTGTATTCGTAAAGAGGAGTATCAGGTTTGGGTATACCCCCGCTTAATACAATAGCGTCAATTTTTTTCATATCTTTTTTACCGCCAGGAATGACGAAAGATCCGTCTTTCATTTACTAATAGGGAAACATAATAATGGCTTTTATAGTTCCCGTAATTGAGGTTCGAGACCGAGTTGGTCGAGCAGTTGATTTAATTCCTGCCTGGTCAGTTTTCGTCCCTTGCCAGAAACGGCGACCAATGCGGCTTCCATCATGTTCACGCCGAATGAACGACCTTCTAAGACTGGTGTGCTGGTTACCAGGTATTTACAACCAGCTTCTCTGAATAACTTCACATCATCGCTTGTGGTTGTGTTAGTAACAATCACCTTCCCGTCCAATGTATGTGGCATATGGCGTTTAATATAATGACAATCTCCAGCGATGACAGTAGCCCATTGGTAATACTCTTCCCATTTCGGATCGCGAGTTTCTTGTTTTTCGCCTGTTGGGTATACCCATTCGAATGGAACCCTGCCGACAATGGGCATGAGAATTGAAGCCAGGATTTTTAGAGACTTTTCAGAGCGAACAGGAATTGGCAGTCCTAATCCGAACATAATATCGCCAAATACGCATTCATAACCCCCATCCAAGAACGATTTCGTCATGCCCCACCGGTCAACGCCGAGTGTAATGAAAGCTTTCCTGCCAACCTCATCTAGATATATTTTGATTTGGGATTCCATAAACGGTGCAACATGATTTTCTAAAGTGTTTTTCAGACCTGCCCCATCGACAATTGGGGTTTGACTGACGTAGCGAACCATCGGTTGGACGGAATAAAGCGGATACCATTTATCTGCTACCATCACTCCAAGGTCTGCTCCACCCACGCCAAAGGCGTCGACTTTTCCATCTAATTCTTTATAGAGCAAGGCAGCTTTTTCCATGTCACCATCCGTTCCAATACGTTCGATCTGCACCCGCTCTCCTAATAGCTCTACCTCTACGGCTTTATCCCGTTGTGAGGAACCAATACTGATACTGACAGCGCGTTTCATAAGGGGGCACTCCTGATGTTGATAATGATTAGTTTAGAAAATTTCGACAAACGTAAAAAAACAATATTTTGTGAAGGTAATTCCAGGGTATAGCTGATATGCTTGCAATCCTGTTGTCTAACTTAAGAGTATACCCTCAACTTTAAGTTAAAGAAACCCTTTATGCGGCGGTATGTTGTTATCAAGCACCATTCGCTGTAGGGCAAGCTGCGTGATGTGTTTCCAGGTGATATAATTCATGTGAGCTAGTTAAAAAAACCAATTCTTTTAGCAGGAGGATAATTAATGGCGCTTCCCAACTATGCTTATTTCAAGGGCAGTATTGTACCCTATGGTGAGGCAAAAGTCGGTGTTCTGAATCACGCGCTTAACTACGGCACGGCAGTCTTCGGCGGTATAAGGGCTTATTGGAATGGCGATTCAGAACAGTTATACTTATTTCGACCAATAGACCATTACAAACGCTTTCTAAGTTCGGCTAAACTTCTTTGCATGGAGTTCGACAATACCCCTGAAAGCCTGACCAAAGTGACGATTAATTTACTGAAGGAGGAAGGCTTTCGGTGCAACGCTTATGTCAGACCGTTGGCATATAAAGCCGATGAGATTATTGGAGTTAAGCTGCATGATCTTCAGGATGAGATTGCTATAGTATCTCTGCCTTTTGAACGTTATGTCTCGAATGACACAAACGCTCACGTCACGTTTTCTTCCTGGAGGCGCGTTGATGATAACGTGATCCCCGCCCGCGGCAAGATCAGCGGAGCGTATGTAAATTCAGCATTTATTAAGACCGATGCGCTCAGATCGGGATTTGATGAAGCCCTGGTGCTCAACGAGGATGGACACGTCTCGGAAGGAAGTGCGGAGAATATCTTTATGCTGCGTGATGGTGTTCTGATTACACCCCCAGTTACCGATAACATCCTGGAAGGCATCACCCGGCGAACAGCAATGGAATTAGCTCGCAGCGAGTTAGGTCTCACGGTTGTGGAGCGTCAGATCGACCGTACCGAAGTATATATATGTGACGAGTTCTTCATGACGGGAACTGCTGCCCAGATCACGGCTGTCACTCGAGTTGACCATCGACCGATTGGATCTGGACAGATGGGACCAGTCACAACCCAGTTGCGGGGAGTATTCGAGGACGTTGTCTATGGCAGAAATTCTGAATACCGTCACTGGAATGTCCCAGTTTATGTATAGGTGACTTAGCCAGCAGCTTAATTGGAGTTATTAAACATCCGTAAAATATCTGAGGTGATGATTTGTCCAATAAAGTAAGATAAATCCAGTATAGCGCGTCATTATAATAGTTGAGCAAATTATCTTCTTCATTTCTCCTCCTAAGCAAAGCAGACCCCATATCGGGTCTGCTTTGTTTAAATCGGTTTTCGCTCGGTATTATGAAAGAATCCCCAGGTCATTATTATTGAAATCGCATATAAAACCGCAGTAGTGATAAACAGGGGTGTGAAGCCATATGATTCCTGTACAACACCTGAAATAAAAGGACCGACTGTCCAGCCTGCCTGCCAGGCTAGTTCTTTGACGCTGACCACAGTGGCTTGTTCCTGCTCACGCACGTGCTCCATGGAAAAAGTATCGTATAAAGGGACCGACATATTCATCAAAGCGCTGCGCAGTAAGAACGCGACCGCTGCCAATCCAAAAAATGGCGAGAAACCAAGGATCAAGAGAAAGACCACACTGAGTGACTGAGTTATAACAATAGCCCGGATTTTACTCCCCAATTCCGTAGTCAATCGAGGGGCAATGAGCGAACCGACGCCTGTCATTAGAGCGGAAAGGCTGAATAAAATCCCTAAGGTCTGGTCCGAGATTGCGAAAGTATCTCGGAAGAAGATGTTCATATAGGGGATTAAAATTGCAGCGCCAAAGCCTAGCATCAGCATTGGAAGCGATAGTTTCACAGTGATTGGGCGTACGATAGTTGTTTTCAAAGAACGTAGGATCACAGGCACTGAATTTGTTTTTTCATCGCGATTATTAACTACATCACCATTAGCGGTATGCGGTTCACGTATCAAGCACAACGGCAATAGCGTCAATGAACTCAGGATGACCGCAGAAAAGAGTACCGCCCGGTATGCGCTCGCACTGTCCGCCGCTACACCCAAGAGGTCTCCAAACAGGGCGGGCAATTGACCGGCAAAAAGACTGCCAACAGCGCCGGAAACTGTCACCAGACCGAAGTTTAGGCTGAATAAGAAGGTGCGGTTTTGGGCATTTGATACTTTCATCATGAATGGGGGTTGGCTGATGAAGTAAAGCGTATGGCCGGCTCCGCTTATAAATGCCATCACAAGAATCATGTTCGGGTTTAGCACGAGGACCTCAAGCCCCATAGCAACGATATAAATACTCACCCCCCAAATCATGGCCTTCTTCCGTCCAATGCGGTCGGATAATACGCCCAGCGGGATGCCTAAAAGAAGGGCGGCAGCGGAAGTCGCTGAGGTAACCAGACCTAAATATTCACGGCTGAAGCCGAGTTCTAGGATATAGAAATTGAAGAACAGCCACCAGATGCTGAAAACGATCCCATTGATGAGAGTGGCGACAAGGAACAGGCGCGCTGGGCGGTTGAAGCTGCGAATTACAGAATGGGGTGTCTTTGATGCCACGCCGTAGCTCCTTCGTACGCAAAGGCTGCTCTCAATAGACGCGCTTCTCCCCAGGGGTGGCAAACAATTTGTAGTCCAATCGGGAGCCCACCGGAAGTAAACCCGCAAGGCAAGGATATGGCGGGAAGACCGGTCAGGTTAAACGGAGCTGTATAGCGTGTCAGCAGGCGCGCCTGTTCGACTGCATCCGGACCTTCAATTAATGGTGCTGGCACTGGTGTCGTGGGGGTGAGCAGGATATCAAAGCTCTCGAAAAAGCGTTCAAACTGCCTGCGCAGTTTTGTTTGTGCATGTCGAGCCTGGATATATTCAGTGGTCGTGATTGCCTGACCGGCTTTCAAACGCTGCAGGACATCATCACCGAAACCCTGCGGATTTTCCTGGAGACGATTTTGGTGAAACGCGGCCGCGTCGCTGACCGTCATTAAGCCATTGGAGCGTGCAGCGAGACGTGCGCCGGGAAACCGGACCGCTTCAACATGAGCGCCAAGCGCTTCGAATATTAGCCCTGCATCTCGAACAGCTTGTTCTATTTCAGGTTCAGTCTTTGCGAAGAATTCATCGTTTGCCAGGGCAATACGCCAGCCCTTAACTCCTTTGTTGATATTCGTTATGTAATCGTCGCTGGGGATATTGATCGAATAAGGATCGTGTGTGTCGAAAGCAGCAATAGTTTGCAGCATCAAGGCAGCGTCCATTACATGTCGTGCCATCGGACCGGCGTGATCGAGATTCCGGCTGAGGGGGATCACACCGCGCAGGCTGATACGACCGTATGTCGGTTTAAGCCCCACTACCCCGCACAAGGAAGCCGGAATTCTTATAGAACCTCCGGTATCGCTGCCCATCGCACCAAGGCATAATCCAGCAGCAAGTGCAGACGCTGAACCACCGGAAGATCCGCCTGATATGCGATCAGTATTCCACGGATTCCTGCAAGCGCCAAAATGCGGGTTGACATTAGTAACCCCTAGAGCGATCTCGTGCATGTTAAGCTTGCCCAGAGATATTCCGCCTGCTGTTGATAACTTTCCGACCACGACACAGTCTTCATCAGGGACATAATCAGCGAAGAAAGTTGACCCGGCAGTTGTTCGTACACCTTTTGTCTCGTACAGGTCTTTCATAGCCAGTGGAATACCAAACAACGGGTCGAATGCCCCGTTCTTGGTCGTTGCTTCACATAATAAGTCAGTCTCAGCTTGCCTGGCTCGCTGCCGGGCATCATCTGCAGTGAGCGTGATGAAGCTGTTTAAGATTGGGTCAATACCTTCGATGCGCTCCAGGTGGGCTTGAACCAATTCGACAGGAGAGATATCTCGTTGTGTAATTAATTTAGATGCTTC